>JAYWEN010000125.1:0-5735 GCA_043779245.1 Elusimicrobiota bacterium
CATCTTTTGAAGCGCCGAGACTTCATTGGCATCCAGAGATTGTTCCGCGTTTCCACCGATAGTGCGCCGACCAAGGATTTTTTCGACTACGGTCGTCAAATAAATTTGGCGTTTCTGGTAGGTCAATCGCGTCTCTCGAGTTTTTAAGGAAGAATCTGTCATTTGATTACCAGTGGTGTCGAGTTCCTCGGGAGGCGTTCGTAAAATGAGATCCAAAATGCGCTTAGCGGAATCCCGAACCGAAACGTAAAAACTCCCTCGCGCAGAGTCGACCTTGTTTTGAAGGGCGGGATCCAGGTAAATCTTTCTTAAATAGAAATCACTGAGATGCGCCAACTCACTTATGACATGAGCAAACACTCTGGCCTCTACGCTATTATCATTGCCGTTTGCAGCGATCACCGGTGAAACAGCGCTTAAAAGGGATGCCGTAACTCCGTCTGTTTGCAAATAAAGTTCCAAACTGGCAGGAGATTTGTTTTCCTCAATGCTGGCGCGCATATTTCTAAGGAGGATCTCGGCCAACTTCTTTGTTTCGTCCTGAGACTTCTTCATTTTGGTTGTTTTGAGAGCACTCAGGACGCGCTCGGTTGCCAGACGAACATTCTCCTCCTTGCTTGAAAATCCATAAGCCAGTATTTCCCATTGATGTGGAGAGATCTCCAACGTTGCAAGAGTATCAAGAGCTTGTTCAAAATGGAGGGTAAGCGCGCTTATTAAACGAAGATCGAACTCGAATGGGATGGCCTGAAGTATCACTTCGAGTCCTACTCGATTACTGAACAAAGACGAAAGGCTATTCCAGCCAGCATCGGCAAGGGCCTGATCTCCAACCCTATAACTAACGGCGATAAAACCCAGGATGGTATCCACTAAAGGCAGCCAATATTTTTTTGGAATAATGCGTGGATAAACGATAAGCGCATCACGTACCCCGACAGCATCAAAATCGTGCTCGAAAATAAGATCGATTAATTGAATCGCGACCAAAGGAAGTTCGAATAGATTCGTTTCGCTCGCAAGTAGCCTCAGCGCTTCTTCCCGAAAACGCGAGTCGTAGACGAGGGGTGACCCAAAAAATGTCATGGTTATGGCGGAGGTTTGTCCTTTGGCCAATTCGTCGAGTGAATTGGAAAGAAGTCCGGCATTTATTTTCGCCGAGGGTCCAAGCGCTTCCAGGGTCAGTTTTGCATCCATGAGTTGCCTCAGAATTTGGGGCGTTTTGGATGCCATGGCAGAGAGAACGGTCTTGGCGTACCCGTTGATCGGTCCCGCCTTCTGATGAAGAAGACTCACAACAATGGCGATTTGCGAATCTGACGCGCTTATCCTCTCAAGTCTCGCAGGTGTTTCTAAAGCGATCCGGGCTAAGAGCCAGAGGAGATCCTCCTTCAGGTAGGGGTCATATGTCGTGCTCATTAAATCAAGTATCACGGCGGGGGCATTGCGTTGTTCAATGATCCTGGGGAGTTCCGTTGTTTCGATAGTCAAGATTCTATTTCGGTCGGAATCCGCTTTCTGGTGCATGACCTGTTCAAGGAAATCTGCCTTGACCAGCGCGCGGCGCCGCTCTCGTAAGAATTTGATGAGATTTCTCCGAAGTGTATTGTCCGTTTGCGCCATCGATGGAATGGAAAAAATAAGCAATCCCATCAGGCTTCGTCTGATCACGTGCCTCCTGGTCATCTTCTGGGGCCCCGCGGAAAGTTGATCTCCCACCCCGTGATAAACGCTTGCTTTGCGTTGATTTGGGGAAGTTAAACATCCAGAAAAAAGACTGAAAGACGCCAAAGCTTGCTGCGAAAAAGACGGAGCGAGTTGGCTGTATCCGTCTCGAAAGACCCACTCTGCTTGAAAAGCATACGCCGGAACGCTTTCTGCAAAAATGCACAAAGCCAAAAAAACAGCCGCAAAATGGAAGTGAGTTTTTGTCAATAGAAGGAAGCGCAATGTCCCTTGAGTATGGCTGATAAATGTTACATCGCTGTTAACGGCGGGTTAATTCTTCTACTCCACTTCGTTAGGAAATAAGTTACACGATGTTTACAAAGCCGTAACCGAATCGAAACACTATTCCGTTAGAGTTCTCAGTAGGCTGGAATGGGCCAATAGATTTATTTCTTAAGGAGATCAACATTATGTTCAATAAAAAATTGATATTTGCCGGTCTGTTTGCTCTAGCCTTAGGCTTTTCGCATACCCAAAGGGCGGAAGCCTGGGGTTCTGGCGATTGTGATGAGAATCAAGGGGAAGACTGTAGTGATCCTACATCGGGAGACGGTAGTAGCAAGGAAAGGGAATGTAAGCTGATTGAAAGCGAGATAGAGGCATTAACTAATGCGAGGGATATTGCTAGATCGGAGTGTGGCCGTAACTTGCCGGGAGCATGTTCTCGACTCGTAACATTACGACAAGAGATAAAGCAAAAGTCACGTGATCACACAGCTAAGAATTGTCCTGGATCGATTTCCAATTTAGATAGCGATGATGACGATTCAGGCCAAAACTATGGAGGCTCCGCGATTGGTGGGGGTAGCTTCGGTTCTGGCATCGCCCCGAAGCCTCAACCGGCGCCAGTCCCTGCCCCTGTCGCGAGTTCTCCCACAACGCCAGGCTATTGCTCGGCATGGGTCTGTGGGCAAAACGGCAATGCGTTGTGCGCGAATTGGATCGGATCGGGAACACCGCCGACCAAATACTGCTCTGATCTGCCGGGATCTTCCGGTGGCAATAACGGCAACGGCGGGATGTCTGAGTGCAGTGGGTTTAATTTCGCCCACATGGCCTGTCAGTCCCATACGGGGTGTGTCTATAATTACGACACTCAGCATTGCAGCGCGAAGACCAGCAACTGTCAGCAAGAACGCGTTTGCAATAGTGAAGATTCCAACGGAAACGGCACCGACTGTTCCTTCCAGGAAGTCTGTCACTGATCTAGACGTATCAAAGATAGAGACGCATCAAAGCTCGCCGGGCCTTAAGGGTTCGGCGAGCTTTTTTAATGCCTTGAATTCCGTATCAAATCCGACTAAACAGTGACGATGGCCACCACGGCAGCTGTTGTCTATATCGGCATGAAAATCGCCTCCAACTACACGGTCCCGTGTTTGGAGCCGATCTCTGGAGTTTTGGCCTTGCGCCGGCTGATGGATCGACTGCGCACGGGCCTCCCGGCGGGGGAATTCGAATTTTATGTGGTTTTCCATGACGAGGTTTTGCCAGAGCGCTTGAAAGAAGCGTTTCAAGGTCAGTCTGTTCAGATCTTCAAAGGAACAGGAGAGAGTAGGCTCACTGTTCTGGGCGAATTCTGCAAAGCCAAACCGCATCTTAAAACCCTGCTGGTATTCCCTGAAGAGGCTCTCTTTCCCGATTGCGGGCTCGCGAGAGAAATGCTTCAAAAGCATAAGCACGAGCATGCCGAAGCTACGACAACCCTGGCCTTTCCAGAAGGGCTCGCGCCGGAAATCTTTGAAACGAAAGCCATCACTCGCTTAGCCGGAATGGGACTGCCCGAAGATTTGGGTGGAGATATTCCAGCGATCATGGCCAAGGCCAATGTGCTTTTCGAAGACGATAAAGAGATGAACTTTAAATGCGCCTCTTTTTTCAACGAAGAAATGGCCGTGCCGCGAGACTTGAAGAAATTGCCGGCCATTCTCCTCGTCCAATCGGGCTTGGCTCGTATGGCTGCCGAAGCGGTCCTCGCCGCTCAAGCCAAGCCCACGTTTGATTCAAGCGATGGGTATCGCTATAAGGAACAGATTCTCCGTCTTCATGAGCAGAAAGAATTCACCTTTGACGTGCAGTCTCCTTCCGCCGGACAGATCCCGGTTCTCTATTCCACCAAGTACTTAGGGTTCTCCGGCGCGGAGGAATCCTTTTCTCAAATGATTATTCACATGGACAAAAAGACGTATCAGCCTATCGTCCTCTTGCCCGCACGGACATTGCTCTCTGAAAAATTGACGCGGGCCGGGATCCCCGTGATCTTGGCGGGCCGGCCTATCGAGACGATTGATCCTTTGAATGTTCGGTATTTCGAGAGTCTCATCAAGCAACTCCGAATACGCCTTGTGCATTTGAACGGCGACGCCGGTGTGCCGATCGCCATGGCAGCGCGCGCGGCCGGAATTCCCATTGTTTACCACGTACGCACAAACCCCGGCCGGTCTATTTCTCCGATATTTCAGTTTGGATCGAAACTGATCGCCGTTTCTGAATCGACGCGAAACAGTTGGTGCGAAGGCGATATCGATCCGGAGAAGATTTGCCGGATTTACAATGGCGTGGATTTGAGCGCCTTTGATCCCACCCAATTTGATCGCGCGGCTCTGCGGAAACAGTACGGCATCGATCCCCAAGCCAAAGTCATTTGCATGGTGGCGCGACCTAGCGAGCAGAAGCGTCAGCATTTCCTTTTAGAAGCCCTGCCGCTCCTGCTCAAAACGTTCCCCAAGACACTCGTGCTTTTTGTGGGAGAGCCCTACGCCTCAGAGGCTAATTATTTGGCTACCCTGCGCCAATCCGTTGAAAAGAATAAGCTCGCTCAATACGTGCGCTTTTGGGGCTTTGAAGAAAAGATCGCCAAGATTTATGCGATGTCAGACGTCATGACCCTTTGCACGCTTGACGAACCCTTCCCTCGTTGCAGCCTGGAATCCCTCGCGATGGGATGCCCAGCCGTAGTCCCCGACCGCGGCGGCCCGGGCGAGCTCATTACCCACAATAAGGAAGGCCTACTTTACGACGCCAAAAACCCGCAGTCGTTAGCCACCGCCCTCATCCAAGCCCTCTCGGATGGGCCCTCACGCCAACTCTGGATCCAAAACGGCCACAAAAAGATCCGCCAGTTCACGATCCAATCCCACGTCGAGCAGGTAAGCCAGGTCTACAACGAAATCCTCAATACAGGCGTTTTATAGGCCTTGTCATTGGTAAATATCCTGTTATAATTAAACTATAACGGAGGTTATTTATGATAAAACGCTTGATTCAAATCGGAAACAGCTTGGCTCTGATCATTGATAAACCGATATTAGAGCTGCTTCATATTGATCCAAAAACTGAACTCGAGCTTGCGACCGATGGAGATAAACTTCTGGTTTCGCCCGTGCGCGGTTCCAAGGAAACGGATTTTCGGGCTTCGATCCGCTCAATCATGGAAAAGCATCACAAGACGCTGGAGATGCTTTCTAAAAATCCGAAGTGAATCCCTCATTTCTGACTGAAGAAGAAGTGCATATCATCCATGAGGAAGCGTTGCGCGCCTTTGGGGGACAAAATGGAGTTCGCAGCGAAAGTCTTTTGAAATCCGCCATCGCGATGCCGGAGCAAAGTTTCGGAGGCAAGTACCTTCACGAATATCCGCTTGGCATGGCGGCCGCCTACGCATTTCATTTGGCCCAAAATCAGCCCTTCGTTGATGGCAATAAACGCGTAGCGCTCCTCTCAGCGCTTCAATTTTTGAAGCGCGCGGGGCACGAAATCGACGATCCAGAAAATAAATTGTACGAGGCGATGATTGATGTGGGGCTCCACCGACTGACTAAAGATGGAATGGCCGACTTGTTTAAGAAAATGGCAAGGCCCTTATAGCCCGGCCTGACTTCCGACCTCCTCTGAATCCAAAACGGCCACAAAAAGATCCGCCAATTCGATATCCAATCCCACGTCGCTCAGGAGAGATGGGTGTACGACGAAATCATCACTACTGGTGAAGCGTTTTTAAATAGCCC
>JAYWEN010000126.1:0-1599 GCA_043779245.1 Elusimicrobiota bacterium
TGGCACGCGTAGATCTCTGGAAAACATCTGGTCATTGGGATTTCTACCAAGAGAACATGTTCAGCCCGATGAAAATCGATGAGCAGGAATATCTTCTCAAACCCATGAACTGCCCCGGGCATATTCAGATTTATAAAAATGATCTGCACTCCTATCGTGACCTGCCGATTCGCATCACGGAGATGGGAACCGTATATCGCTACGAGCGAACAGGCGTCATGCACGGTCTTTTACGCGTCCGAGGCTTTACCCAAGATGATGCGCACATCTTTTGCCGCCCCGATCAAATTTCACAGGAAGTGGAAAAGATTATCGACTTAACGCTTGAAGTGCTCAAGACGTTCGGCTTTCATGAGTACGAGATTTCACTATCCACTCGCCCTGAAAAATATGTCGGCACCATCGAGAACTGGGATCGCGCTGAAAAAGGCTTAGCCGAAGCCCTGAAGAAAAAAGGACTCAAGCACGATATCGATGCGGGCGGCGGGGCATTCTACGGGCCGAAAATTGATTTGAAGATCAAAGATTGTCTTGGCCGCTATTGGCAATGCTCCACGGTCCAAGTTGATTTCAACCTGCCTGAACGCTTTGATGTGACGTACCGGGACGAGAGCGGAAAAGAAGAGCGCGCGATTATGGTGCACCGGGCGCTCTTAGGTTCGCTCGAGCGTTTTGTTGGCATTTTAATTGAGCAATATGCGGGCGCGTTTCCGACCTGGCTCGCACCGGTTCAGGCTAAGATCTTAACGATTACGGATCGCCAAAATGAATTTGCTCAGAAAGTCGCGGCCGACCTTCGCGTCGAAGGTTTTCGAGTCGAAGTCGATATCAGCAACGAAAAAATCTGATCCAAGAAGCGCGATGCGATCCTTGAAAAGGTGCCTTTCCTTCTGACCGTCGGAGACCGAGAGATGGAATCAGGAACCGTCGGCATTGCCCGCCGCCCGAGCACGTCTTTGCCCAATGGGGAAAACCTGGGCACTTTACCGGTGGCTGAAATCATTCAGCTCTTATACAAAGAGGCCCAAAGGCCCCGCCCAAGTTGACACAACTCAGTCGATTTAATACGATCCAACTTCGTTTTTTTAGCGGCAAAACAAAACTGATTCAGGAGGATTGAACCCTATAAGCAAACCACCAGAACCGCGCATTAATTTTCAAATCAGGGCGAGAGACGTCCGTTTGATTGATGTCGATGGTACGCAACTAGGGATCAAGTCGATTGAGGAAGCCATCCGGATCGCCCAAAACAAAGGCACGGACCTTGTCGAAATAGCTCCGCAGAACAATCCTCCCGTTTGCAAACTAGCGGACTTTTCAAAGTTTCGGTACGAGCGGGAAAAGAAACTGAAGGAAGCACGAAAGAAGCACAAGGGTGGAAACGTTAAAGAATTGCGGATTCGACCCAAGATCGGCTTTCATGATTTAGACATTAAGATTCAACACATGCGCGAGTTCATTGAAGAACGCGATAAAGTAAGGCTGACGATCGTCTTCCGCGGCCGTGAAATGGAACATACAGACCAAGCCAATCACTTGTTCGCTCGCGTCAAAGAAAAGATTGCCGACGTTGCCATTTTAGAACAGGATTCGCCGATG
>JAYWEN010000127.1:0-6146 GCA_043779245.1 Elusimicrobiota bacterium
CATACGTTGCGTTTCGAAAATGCGTCCGTTGTGATTCTCGAATCCAAAACGAAGCATCAAATCTATAGACCGTCATTTACGGAATCATTTCTTTGGCGATGAAAAACCCCTTGTTTTCACGGCTATATTCAGTACTCTAGAGGAAGCGATGGAAAATAAAGACCCTCTGAACCCCGGGCCACCCGTCATCAGCGTCGGCACCGTCAATATTAGCCCGCTGGCCAAACGTCTCGTGATGGAAACACTCAACAGCAACCGGCTTTCTTACGGTCCCATGGCCAGAAAGTTTGAAGCCGATTTTGCTCGTCAGCACGGCTGCCGATTTGGTGTTTTCAGCAACAGTGGAACCAGCGCCCTGCAGATCGCTCTCCAAACCATGAAGGAACTGCACCAATGGAAAGATGGGGATGAAGTCATCATCCCGGCCGTCACGTTTGTCGCCACCGCCAACATTGTGATCCACAATAGAATGACACCCGTGATCGCTGATGTTGATCCGCTGTATTACGAAATTGACGCCAAACAGATCGAAGCCAAAATAACGCCTCGCACCCGTGCCATTATTCCTGTGCATCTCTTTGGCCAACCGGCGGACATGGATCCCATTTGGGCGCTGGCCAGAAAGCACAATTTGAAAATCATTGAAGACTCCGCCGAAACGATGTTTGCGTCCTACAACGGAAAACCCGTCGGGAGCTTAGGAGACATCGCCTGCTTTTCGACCTACATCGCTCACTTGCTTGTGACCGGGGTGGGGGGACTCAACACCACGAACAACCCTGAATATGCCGTCAGACTTCACTCTCTGATGAACCACGGAAGAGATTCCATCTATATCAGCATTGATGACGACAAAAATAAGACATCCGACGAACTGCGCATGGTCATCGCACGTCGATTTAAATTTACGAGCGTGGGCCACAGCTTCCGAGCCACCGAGATGGAAGCCGCACTCGGTCTCGCCCAGCTGGAAGAGGCTCCATCCATTTTGGCCGCCCGTCGAGCCAATGCTGCCTCTTTGACCAAAAAACTCGCTCATCTCGAACAATACATTCAGCTTCCGAAAATTCGTCCGGGTTCAGACCATTCGTTCATGATGTATCCCATCGTCCTTAGGGACCGATCCAAAGTAGAACTTGTCAACTTTCTGGAAAACAACGGCGTCGGCACGCGAGACATGTTGCCGCTCACCAATCAGCCTGTCTATGAACAAATCACGCATTGGAAAGAAGACGATTATCCGGTCGCCAAATGGATCAACAACAACGGTTTCTATATTGGATGCCATCAGGATCTTTCCGAATCGGATTTCCAATATGTATCCGAACTCTTTGAAATGTTTTTCCGCACTCGCCCCCAGCGATCGACCGACAGTGCGTGTCTGGTCATGACCCTGGACTCTAACCAATCGATCCCCGAAGGAACTTTTGACGAAATTCCTCGAGACCTTTTCGAGAGAACTCTCGTCGTGTTGAACGAGCCTTCTGAAGCGCTCCAACAGAAACTCGTGTCGATGAAGATCGAGACTCTGATCGCCAAACCCAAAGGCATTTTGCGCATGATCACCGAGAGAGATCTTGTGATCGATCAAGAAAACATCGTTCTCTTTCCAGCGGACGGCCATTACAGCCCGAAAGACACCGGCAGGCTTCTGTTGGCCTTAGAGCGGGGAAATGATTTGGCGATCGCCTCGCGCTTTCTTCATGGTGGTGCCCGATACCATGTGGATCAAGAATCGCCGCGCAGTATGGGCAATCGTTTCTTCACCATGCTAGCCAACATGGCCTTTTATGGAAACTTCTCAGACTCCCTTTCAACCTTCATTGGGATCAAGCGCTCGAAGCTCATACAAACATCGATTGCGGATGCAGGCCTCTCTGGCCATTATCAGCTGGCGATCGAGGCGATGAAACGCGCTTGGAAGGTCCATGAAATCCCGGCCGTGGAACGACTGACACCTCGCGGTGAAGAACGCAAACAAATTGTGAAGAGCCTATTTCCGTTAACCAAGAATCTGCTTCGCGAGTGGTTGCACTCCGTAAAACCTAACCAGCCCAAATTGTAGCTTGCCCATGAAACGCACGTTGGTGTTGCTTACGCTCAATGAAATTAACGGTTGTCGCGTGATCGTCCCCAAAATTCCACAAGAGACCCTCTTTGAATTCTTCGCCATCGATGGGGGATCCACCGATGGCACTATCGAGTTTTTGAAAGAAAGAGGAGTACGCGTTATCCAACAGAACCGCCGCGGTCGCGGAGCCGCCTTCCAAATTGCGGTCGAAGAATCCAAAGGCGATCAACTTGTCTATTTTAGTCCGGATGGAAATGAAGACCCCTCAGACATTCCCAAACTGTTTGATCTTCTCGATCAAAGCGCCGAGATGGCCATCGCGTCACGATTCCTTCCACAGTCTCGAAATGAAGAGGATGACGACAAAGTACCTGCACGGAAATGGGTGAATCAACTTTTCACCTTTGTCGCCAATGCACTTTGGAACCAAGGACCGTATGTGACCGATACGATCAATGGATTCCGAGGCATTACGAAATCAGCCTTTCTCAAGATCCATCCGCGATCCGACCGTTTTACAATTGAATACGAACTTTCCATTCAGGCCATGAAGCACCGCATGCTTATTAAGGAAATCCCAACGATTGAAGGCAACCGGATTGGGGGGGTGACTAAAGTCGCTTCGTTCAAAACAGGCCTATCGTTTCTCAAATTTCTCTGCCAAGAACTCCTTCGAAAACCCTAACCAAAAACGCACAAAAGACATTGAAAAGACGACGAAACCAATCGACATCCCCTCGCTACTTTCATAGGATCTAGTAACCTAATTGTAACGGTTTGCAGAAAATGCTTGAAAACACGCCATATATCGGGTACAGAATAAAATGAGTCAAAAAGAAGTCAGATTTGCCATCATCGGCTGCGGGAGAGTCGCCAAAAACCACGTTGGTCCTTTGACCGAAATTCCACGCGCCAAACTGGTCGCCATCTGCGACCTTTCCACCGAACGTTCCGAACCCATTTCTGACAAACACCACATTCCAGCCTATACGAACTACCACGAGATGCTGCAAAAAGAACAGATTGATGTGGTGAATATTCTCACCCCCAGCGGTATGCATCCCACGCATGCCATCGACATTATGGAACGATACGGAAAACATGTGGTTGTCGAGAAACCGATTGTTCTCAATTTGGCCGACCTCGATCGCATGAAAGAGGTGGCCCAAAAGAAAAACGTCAAAGTTTTTCCCAATTACCAAAACCGCTATAACAAAGCTGTTCAAAAAGTAAGAGCTGATATTCTCTCGGGAGCTTTCGGGAAACTCGTTTTAGGAACAGTTCGCTTACGTTGGTGCCGACCTCAGCGCTATTACGATCGGGATCCTTGGCGCGGGACCTGGGCGATGGATGGGGGAGCATTGACTAACCAAGGAATTCACTATCTCGATCTCATTCAATATCTGATGGGAGATGTGGATACGGCCTTTGTCCGCACCGCCACACAATTGGTCACGGTTGAAGTCGAAGACACCGCCGTGGGCGTTGTGACGTTCAAAAGTGGGGTTATGGGGGCTGTCGAAATTGTGACCGCTGCCAGGCCCGATGATTTTGAAGCCTCGATCTCCATCATGGGAGAAAAAGGAGTAGCCGTCGTCACCGGAATTTCGGCTAACAAACTAAGCACATACACCATTGATCCCGGCGCGATGCCGGCCAATTCCGAAGAATTTCCAGATGCCTACGGGTTTGGCCATTGGCCATTCTTCAAAGACGTTGTGGCTGATTTATTGGATGGAGTTCCGCATCCGCTTTCGTTTGAAGAAGGCTCACGCGCCATCCGCCTCCTTAATACGTTCTATCGATCTTCGGAAGAAAACCGAGTCGTTAAATTATCCGAAGGGCTGGCGTCCAAAAATCTAGGCCGACGGGACCTTGCCTTGGAAAAACTCTACACCACACCGTCACCCTCTAAATAATGGAACGATTCAAAGACATTCTCCGCACGCTTTTGAGACTTCCAAAATTCGTTCGTTATTGCCGCGAATCGAATCAGTTCGCTACGATGCGCCGTGAACCGTCTCACAAAGATCGCGCCGACGTCCCGGTCGTTAAAGCCATGAGACTCTTGGATTATGGCGTCATGCATCCGATTCCTGTTTCTGTCTATGAAGTGTCCTTGGCCTCGCAAATTATCGCCGCCGTGAAACCGCCTCGCGTGGTGGACATCGGCTCCAACGTTCATTATCTTGCCGTTCTTTCCAGCTTTGTGCCTGTGACCTCCATTGACGTTCGCGACATCAAACTTCAAAAGGATTCCTTTGAGTCCATCACGGCCGATGGCCGCGAGCTTCCGTTCAAAACGGGCTCTGTCGATTTCTTGACCACACTGTGCGTCATGGAACACATTGGCCTTGGCCGTTATGGAGATCGCATCGACCCAGAAGGGGACCGAAAATTTGCAGCCGAACTTCTGCGAGTCGTAAAACCACGGGGAAGTTTAGTGGTGAGTGTTCCCATCGGACTTGAAGCGATTTGTTTTAACGCGCATCGAATCTTCAGCAAAAAACGATTCTTGGAGATTTTCGCAGGCTGTCGCGTCGTGTCGGAGCAATACGTCGGACAGCACGGCCTCGACGCCTTGAATCCTGGACCTCTGGGTGAGTATCAAACAGGCGTGTTTCATTTCGAGAAGAATTAATGATTAAACCACGAGCTCATCTAGACCCGATCATGCGAACCCAAGATGACGTGGAACCCCGCACGCCCTATTTGTGCTTGGACAAGAATGAACGCGTGACGCCACTCCCCGATCAGGTTTTTAAACGCTTTCAATCACTCCTGACACCGCAGACCGTCATTTCGTATCCGGAGCTTGAACCGCTGTATCAAAAGCTCTCGGACTATTTGGATGTCGATCGCAGCCATCTCTATCTTGCCGCGGGGTCTGACATCGGAATTAAGACGGTGTACGAAACCTACATCAGTCCTGGGGATCGCATCGTCATTCATAACCCGTCCTACGCGATGCAGAATGTGTACGCCAAGATTTTTCAAGCCGAGCTGGTCCAAATTCCCTACAAGGACGATCTCTCATTTGATCTCAAAAGCTTTTTAGCGGCGATCAAACCCGGAACAAAGCTCGTCGTGGTGGAAAACCCAAATGGATTTACGGGAAAATCACTTCCGTTGGCGGACGTGAAAAAGATCGTCGAGAAAGCGCAAGCGTGCGGCGCCATCGCACTTCTGGATGAAGCCTATTATTTATTCAGCGAGCAATCCTTGCTTCCGCTCTACGCCGCTCATGACAACGTGATCATTTCGCGAACATTCTCTAAAGACTTAGGGATGGCTGGACTGCGCTGTGCTTATCTCCTCTCACAACCCGAAAATATTGAGTCATTGTTCCATGTGAAACCAATGCACGAGATCAACAGCGCGGCAGCCGCCATGGTCCAAGCCAGCTTGGAGTTTCCGGAATCCATCTTAAGCTACATGAAAGACATACGAAAGAATTTTAAATTCCTGCAAACTATTTTGGAAGAGAAAGGATTCCAGACGCATGGAGGAGACTCCAATTTTATTGCAGTGTACGTTGGAACCGCTACAGACATGCCACATCTCATTCACGTTTTGAAAGCACGCGGGATATTAATACGAAAGCCTCCAGCGTTGGACGCCTTAAAGGGCTGGGTTCGTGTCGGAATTGGAACACAGGCACAGATGCAGTTATTTGCCAATACGTTTTTGGATTGTCTTGGCAAATCGACTCAAAAGGAAAAAGCTTTATGAAAATTCTATTTGTCTATCCTAATCATTTCGGAATGAACATGCTGCCAACCGCGATCGGCATGCTGAACGGGATGCTCAAAGAAGAAGGCCATCAAACAGCGCTCTTCGACACCACAAGCTACACCCAATGGGGCCACGACGTCGTGAGCGATAAACTCAAAGAAGAACGCCTCAACGCTCGACCCTTTGACGACACCCTACTTCTCCAAGATAAAAAGGCGAGCTTATCCCCGGAAGAAGATTTCAAAAAGTGCGTTCACTCTTTTAATCCGGACCTCATCGCGCTCTCTCTCGTGGAAGATAATTACTCAAACGCCATCACCTTGCTTTCATCCTTGCCGCC
>JAYWEN010000128.1:0-3872 GCA_043779245.1 Elusimicrobiota bacterium
ACACCAAAATAGTGATCGATCCTACCTGTTCGACGAGCTGAGTCTCCCCATCCGAGCTGAGTACCTGACTTATCTTAATGTAAGGAAGAAATTTAGCGTGATGATCGTAATCAGTTATTAGTCCCCAGACCGTTTCTGGGTCGGCGCCGATATCCGTTTGGAGATTAATAATGGAGGTATTGTGTCCGAGGGCTTTCACCGTCACGTGCACGTCTCGTGCGAAAGTTAACGAAGGAGAGAAGATAAGTATCGCGCATACGGCACCGCGAACGTGTCGCATTTGGCTTAGCGCTTGACGCGAACGGCGAGTTTATCCGACCAGAAGGGAAACCACCGGTGTATGCGCAGCACCCAAGGCACATACCAGGGATAGTAAAGCTCGACTTTTCCGTTTCGTAAGGCGCCAAGGATCGCCTTCGCCATCGTCTTAGGAGCAATGCCGAGCTTGGATTTGAACGAACCGGCTTCAAGCGTGGGTAGCGTCATCGCGGTGCGGACAAATCCGGGATAGACCCCCAGCACGCGGACCGGTGTGTTCACGAGCGCTTGACGGAGAACATCGGTGTATCCCTTGAGCGCATACTTGCTCACAGAGTAGGACGCGGAATTGGCTGAAGCCCACCCCCCTAGAACCGACGAGATATTCACGATCGCCCCACGGCCGGCTTTGAGCATCGAGGGTAGGAGGAGTTCGGCACAGTGGATCGCGGCCAAGCAATTGATCTCGAGGGATTGTCGGTATTCTTCGAGCGGAGTTTCCAGAGCCGAATGGTACGTATTGAGTCCTGCATTATTGACGAGAAGATCGATCGCGCCCCATCGTTTCTCAACGACGGAAATTACCGCTTCGGGCATCCCCTTTTCGGTGACGTCGCCCGCCATGGCCATGATCTCACCCCCGGGGCGCGAACCAATCTCACGTGCTGCTTCATCCAAAACATCCTTCCGTCGGCCGGAAATAACAATCTTCGCGCCTTCCTCGTACAAGCGTTCCGTCAACGCACGGCCAATGCCTGTGCCGCCGCCTGTGACCCAAGCGATCACTGAACGACCTTCGTCAAAAGTCCGATCTCTTCAAGAACCATCGCGACGGCTTCGCATCGCTCTCGATGTCCCGTATAAACCACGGCTTTGCCAGAGGTATGAACCGTGTTAGCCAGCGCCATTCCGGCGTCGTAACTGATGTGCACGGCTTTTATCAGCTGGCGCGCCACTTCTTCAAAGGAATGACAATTGCAATTAAGCAGAATGGTGCTCCAAGGAAGACCGCGGGTTGACCCGTCTGTGGGATCTTTGCGCTTATAGGATTTGGGGGGAGAGGTGACCATCAGCTAAAACTCCTGTTTGTCGAAGAGCTTCGTATAAAACAACTCCTACAGACGTTGACAGATTGAGGGACCGCACGGAACCCTCCACCATGGGGATGCGGTACAGCTTGTCTTGGTAGCGCTGGTGAAAGGTGGCTGGCAGACCCGTTGTCTCGCATCCAAAGATTAAATAACTTTCCGGGACGAATGTCGCCGACCAGTAGTGGCGCGTCGCTTTCTTTGAAAACAAATAGAGACTGGCTTGTGCAGAAAGGCTGGCGTAAAAAGAATCCCAATCTTTGTGCTTCACGAGCTTGACCTTTTCCCAGTAGTCGAGTCCGGACCTTTTCACATGGGTGTCATCCAACGAAAATCCGAGCTTGCCCACGAGGTGTAGCGTAGAATCCGTTGCCACACAAGTACGCCCCACATTTCCCGTGTTCCCGGGAATGTCGGGCTCATAAAGCACTATATTCACAGTGCCATTATAGCGTACCCCTTATGGCCCATGCTAAGACGAAGAATCCTAAACAGAGTTGTTGAATCTGAATCGAACCGGGGATAGACTCCGAGTAGACCCTCATACATATGCATAAGGCCTCGAGGTACCTCGGAATGATGCTGGCCGTTCTTCCGCTGGCGACCGCTCCGTTGTCGACGAGCTGGATGCCACTGGCTCTCTTGCCGCGAACGCCCACGTTCACCTACCCCTCCGATCGATCCTTCAATCACGAGACAGGCCTCCGAACGACCAACGGATGGTCAGCCTATTATCGCGAACATCATCCCGGCTATCTCGTGAAGGGCTTAAAAAATGGTGGTGAAATTCTAGAAGAAGGAACGTTTCAATATCGCTGCTTTTTCGCCTTACGATCTGGGCATTTATCTGGCTTGCTCAGCGCCGCCAATGATGTCGTACGCCTCGAAGTCGTCGATACGACAGCGCATGAGACGCTGATCACAAGAACATTTCAAATGGCGGATTTTAAGCGCCTCCGTAAAGAGCTTTTGGTTCGAAGCATCACGTTTTCGACCTGGGGTCGGGCCGGCCACCGATTTGAGCCACGGATTTATTGGCATGGACTTTCTGGAATATTCCTGCAACGAATCGAGCTCTTTTCACTTGGTCCCATTTCATTTCCCCAATTGGAAGCCAAAGCCGCTGCTTTTGAACTCATGATGTCTTCACAGTTCATCGATCGGGGATTCGTTGTGGTCCGTGACGATTCGGGCGCTTCGGCAGATTTGGGTGACACGGCGATTTGGACAGGACTCTATGCAGCCGCTGAAGCTTGGCGGTACAAAGCAACCCAGCAAGAGGACGCCTTAAAACAATTGCAGACCTCTCTTTGGACATTGCACCGGCTCCCGCAATTGTCTCCCGTTCGGGGCACTTTGGTCCGCCATGTCAACGAAGAGGGCAGGCCGCTCGAACAATCTAGCAGCAAGGATACGTACACGGGATTTTTCTATGGAATCGCACAAGGATTTCCCTACGTCGAAAGTCCAACGCTGAAGAAAGCGTTGCGTGCCGATATTCAGAATGTGGTCTCTCATTTTCTAGACAACGACCTTTCGTTTATGTCTGCACGAGGAAGCGCGGTGGATTTGAACCCTTATCCCGACGCGCGATTCGTCGCCGAAGCCGTACAGGCCCTGCACACGAGGCCTAACTTGCGCCGTGACTTGGCGCGTGCGTTTCGGCTCGCTCAAGTGTATTTCTGGATCCATGGGGAACGGCCGCCCACATCTTTCGCACCGTTCATCGATGCTCTCAAGCATCCTCAGTCCGCGGAATATGAAACGGAACTTCTTCCCTTACTCAATGGAATTCATGCGGCGATCAGACAATTTCAACGCCCTGTGCATCAGTCCGCGGTGCGAGGCTCCCAGGCAGGGTTCAGCGACACGCCCTACATCAAACTCGATCTTATTTTCCTACGAACACTGAATAATTTAGACACGATTCTTAAAGGGCACGAGATCACGTCGTTTGAAGAGCTTAAAATACTTCCCTCTCAGGCGTTGCATGCGCTGCATTTCTTGAAAGTCGCCGCCGAGATTCTTCCTAAACCCAATCGCTTTGACGATTACTATCGTGACAATCTCTTTAAAGGAAAGGCTTTACTTAAAACGGCCATGCTGTGGCATCAGATTGACGAGGATGCCTTTACGGCTGTCGCAGGGGAGACCGAAGCCAACACGCGGCGAACGTCATCGAGCCACCTGAGCTTTCTGGCTTTGCACGATCTGATTCTCTTGGAAAAGGATCCCATGATCCGCTTCCAATATCAAAAGCTTTTTGAAATCCAATACGCGCCGATGCGAACAGACGGAAACGCCATGATTGATGCGATGCATGCCGGCGTGGGATTATCGACCCCACAGTTGGGACTCGCATGGTGGTCCTTAATGCGCTATCCGATGGACCGACATGGGAAAGGGCCGGATTATTGGGTGGAAAACAAAGACGCGATCCTCAAGGCATTCGGAGGCGAGGTCAATGGGCAGGCACGAGAGGCGCTTCCCCCGGATCTCAGGCCGCGCGACGCCTTTATCTGGCAG
>JAYWEN010000129.1:0-19491 GCA_043779245.1 Elusimicrobiota bacterium
CTCGCACGCAAGGCATTCCTGTTATTCCGCGCATCGAGATGCTCGCGGAAATCGCTCGTCTCAAGTACACGATCGCGATAGGCGGTACGCACGGCAAAACAACGACGACTTCCATGATTGCTTCTGTCCTGCAGACGGGCGGCCTCGATCCCACCGTGGTGGTCGGAGGACGTCTGAAGCATTTGGATTCAGGTGCGCGCCTCGGCAAAGGCGAATACTTGGTCGCCGAAGCGGACGAGTCGGATGGGTCATTTCTCAAACTGTCTCCGGCGCTCGCGGTCATCACCAATATCGATAACGATCATTTGGATTACTACGGAACCTTCGACAAAATCGCCGATGCCTTTGTTCAATTCGCGGGCCGCGTCCCTTTCTACGGCTGTGTGATCGTTTGCTTGGATGATCCACATATCCGCGTACATCTTCCACGCATCGGCCGACGCGTCGTGACGTATGGCATCGATTCCTCGGCCCGATTGCGAGCCCAACAACTTTCGTCGGATGAAAGGACTTCTTCGTTTGAGGTCACCGAGAACGGAAAGGGGCTCGGATTGGTTCAGCTCCAAGTCCCAGGAAAACATAATGTGCTCAATGCGTTGGCGGCGGTAGCCGTGGGTCTCGAGCTCGGCATTTCGTTTCAGAAAATTTCCGAAGGTTTGGCCGCCTATGACGGCGTAGGCCGGCGCCTTGAGATGAAGGGTGAGCGCGACGGAGTGACGGTGATCGATGACTACGGGCACCATCCAACGGAAATCAAAGCGACACTTGCCGCTTTACGCGACCGCTATCCCAAACGGCGCCTTGTGGCACTTTTTCAACCCCATCGGTACACGCGAACGCAAGCGCTCTGGAACGATTTCGCTCACGCTTTCGAACAAGCCGACCGTGTAGTTGTGATGGATATTTATGCAGCCGGAGAAGAAGCGTTGCCGGGAGTCACCTCAGATCTAATTGTGAAAGCGATGGCAAACATTCATTCGAACGCCTCCGCTGCAGCGAAGCCTTTTTCATCAGCTACCTTAGCCAAAGAACTCAAACCCGGCGATATCCTGCTTACCTTGGGGGCTGGGGATGTCTGGAAAATCGGCGAGCAGCTCCTCGCGGACACAACCTCCTTGCCGCGCTAATCATGTCGATTGCCGATGAGCTGCGCGGCGTATGCCCTACGCTGCGCTGCGATGAATCGCTGGCCAAGCACACGACTCTAGGCGTCGGCGGCCACGCCGATTACTTTGCGGATGTCTCAACGTTAAATGAACTGATTGCGATTCGCAGCGTGGCCGCACAGTTTCAAATCCCCGTTTTTTTCATTGGGGCAGGTTCCAATCTCTTGGTGTCGGATTTAGGCGTGCGCGGTCTGGTCCTCCACCTTCAAAACGAATTTCGTTTCATTGAATTTCAAGGAACGCGAGTTTTGGTCGGCGCAGGAGCCATGATGCCCACCGTGGCCAGACAAGCTGCCGAGCGCGGTCTCTCGGGCGTCGAAGCGCTCATCGGCGTTCCCGGAACGATTGGCGGTGGTCTCGTGATGAACGCCGGAACCAAAGAAGGGTGGCTCGGAAATGTCGTGGTCAATGTCCAAGTGTTGGGTGATTCGCTCAAGGTGGAATGGATTTCCGTTAAGGATGCCGGATTTTCCTATCGGCATTCATTGCTCGCAAACCGATGGGTGGTATCAGCGGAGCTCGTTTTGAAATCTGATGATCCTGCGCTTATAATGAATCGCCTTGATGCTCTTCTCCAACACCGCACTAGGACTCAACCCCTTACGACGGCTAATTGCGGATCCGTTTTCAAAAATCCCACCGAAGGGCCCGCCGCGCAATGGATTGAACGAGCTGGTTTTAAGGGAATCGCGTTGGGTGGAGCGCGCGTGTCAGAACGTCATGCCAATTTTATTATCAACGAAAATAATGCCACCGCGGCCGATGTGCGGCAGCTCATGCAGCAAATTCAACGAGACGTCCTGGAACAGTTCCGCATTCGTCTCGAGCCTGAAGTGAAGCTCGTGGGGTCCTGGTGAAGGGGCGTCAGTGGCTGCGCCATCGAACGATCGGAGTGCTCATGGGTGGAACCTCCGCTGAACGTGCCATCTCATTAAAAACCGGCTACGCCATTTGGCAGTCCCTAAAACGCCAGGGCTTTAATGCCTTCGCGATCGACGCCGCCAAACCACTTCCTGAAACTCTGAAGAAAAACAAAATCGACTTTGCCTACATCGCGCTGCATGGACCCGGCGGCGAAGATGGCGTTGTCCAAGGACTGCTCGAATGGCTCAAAATTCCCTATACCGGTTCGGGAGTGTTGGCTTCAGCCATAGCCATGGATAAAGCAGCGACCAAGCGCGTGCTGGATGCTGTTGGACTTCCATCAGCGCCTTGGTTCGTCGTGCGCCGCGGTGAAAGTCAAAGCGCTTCACGAGCCGTAAAGCTCGGATGGCCTGTCGTTGTGAAGCCCGTGACTCAGGGATCGGCTGTCGGGATTTCGATTGTCAAATCCGTTGGACAGTGGAAGCACGGCCTGCGCGAAGCGTTCCGTTACGGAGATACGGTTCTCGTTGAAAAATTTCTGAACGGTCCCGAGATCACCATCGGAATTCTGGGAAAGAAGACGCTACCGATCATCGAAATCTTGCCGCAGCACGACCGTCCGTTTTATGATTTTCACGCCAAGTATGCACCGGGAGGGTCGCGCCACATTTTACCGGCACGAATTTCGAAGTCCGCGGCGAAACGTTCGACCGAAATGGCGCTCAAAGCCTTTGAGGCGTTAGGGCTTCGTGCCGTGGCGCGAGTCGATATCATTGTGGATCGTCACCACGGACCAACCCTGCTTGAAGTAAACACGATCCCCGGCATGACCGAGACATCCCTTTTGCCAGAAGCGGCCAAAGCGGCTGGCATCGATTTTGATGAACTCGTATTAAAAATTGCGGAGCTGTCGCTTGGCGCGTAAACCGCGAAAGCAGCGCGTGACACTTCGGTTTAAACGCCGTGAGCAGCTCAAGCATCATGTCCGTTCCGCTGTCGGTCGGAGCGTTGCTCTGGCGCTCATCGCCGGCTTTGGCATTGGTATCTGCGTCGGTGGGGACTCCTTTCTTTCCAAATTTCTGCGCACCCACACGCCCAATGTCACGATCCAAGCGCCTCAACTGTTAGCGGGCCTCCCGACGTTGACGGAGCTTCCTAAAGAGCGTGTGTTAATGTGGCTGCCGGGGTCCGGATATTTTCTGCAAAAGAAAATCTGTCGGAAATATCCGTCGGTCAACTCTCTCTCTCTTGAGCGTCAGCCCGAATCGAATCGGATTACGATTCATTTGAAGCCGCGGGTTCCGCTCGTGATTTGCGGCGGTTCTGGCTTTGACCGCGATGGAATTCTTTTTGCCATCACACCAGGGACTTGGGGCGCACTGCCACAAGCAAGCTTTTCTGCCGGTGCTCACAAAGCCGATTTAGGACGGTGGTTGTCCCGTTTAGTTTTGGTCACAGAGATCTGGTCACAGGTAGCCTCTCTTAAACAGGACGTTTACGGCATGATCGAGTTCACTCTAAAAACCGGGACGGTCGTGGTGTGGGGGCCTCCCGAAATAGAGCCTCTCAATCGAAAGGCGCAAACGCTAGCACGAATTCTCGACGATGCGCATAAAAATCTCAGTGGAACGGCGCGCGCCGATTTGCGCTTTTTCGACCAGGGACGCATAATAGTCAGACCAAAGACGCTCAGCGGTCGGGGTTAAAGGCGGGGGAATATGGCGAAGACAGATATTGTGGCGGGACTGGATATCGGCAGCGCCCAAGTGGCCTGTGTCATCGGTCGCAAAGATGCGCAAACGGGCCAAATCGAAATTTTAGGCGGCGCCAAAAGCGCTTGCCCAGGCGGACTCAAGGGCGGCGTCGTCATCAACATCGACGAGACGGCCCGCGCGGTCACGCGCATTACGGAAGAAGCCGAAGACGCGGCCAAAGAAATGGTCAAAGATGTCACGATCGCCATCCGCGGCACCCATCTGCAAACTTTCAACAATCACGGCGCCTTAAACATTGCGCGTACGGACAAAGAAATTACCACCGACGACGTCGAGAAAGCCATTGAAAGCGCGCAGGCCGTTCACCTCTCCGCCGATCGTGAAATTATCCACACCATTCCCCAAGGCTTTACCCTCGATCGTCAGCAGGGCGTGCCCAATCCCGTCGGGATGGAAGGTTCTCTTCTCGAAGTCGATGTTCACATCGTGACGGCGTCGCGCTCGCACCTAAGTAACATCTTTAAGGCGATCAACATGGCCGGGTTCTCGGTCACGGAACCGATTTATGGACTGCTCGCTACCGGTGAGGTCGTGGTGACCCAGGAAGAACGCGACCTGGGCTGTCTTCTCATTGACGTGGGTGGACAGACCACGGACATCGCCGTCTATTTTGATGGGAGTGTTCACTTTACAGAGAAATTGTCTATTGGTGCTGATGCGATCACGCGCGATCTGGCTTACGGTCTTCGCACGTCACTTTCACAAGCGCAGCAAATTAAAGAAAACTACGGCGTGGCGATGTCGAGCCTTCTCGAGCAAAACGAAGTGGAAGTAAACTTCACCGCGATGGACGGCCGCACGTTCCGCAAAGTCAATCGACGCACGCTTATCGATATTGTCGAGCCGCGCGTGGAAGAAATCTTTACGCTCATCGCTGAAAAGCTGCAAGACTCGGGCTACGCCGATCGAGTAGTCCCAGGCGGAGCCGTGCTGACAGGCGGCGGATCGCTTCTCAAGGGAATCGAACAAGCTTCGGAGAAAATTCTCCAGCTCTCGACACGTGTGGGTCTGCCGCAAGGCGTCATCGGCAAAAGCGAAATTGTGGGCCATCCTAGTTTCGCGACCGCAGTCGGACTGCTTGGATTTCCCTATCGAGGCGAAGGCCAATGGGGAAGTACCTCGGCTTCGCGTCGTCACAAATCTCGCTCAGGAACTGTTGTTCAACGTGTACGGGAATGGGTTGAGGAGACATTTTAAATGCGTATAAAACTCGCTGAAGACGTTCGCGAACAACCAGCCACCATTCGCGTCATCGGAGTCGGCGGGGGCGGCGGAAACGCCGTCAATCGCATGATCGAATCCGGTTTGCGCCATGTCGAATTTTGTGCCGCCAATACCGACGCGCAAGCGCTCCGGCGGAGCAAAGCCCCTCTCATGATTCAGCTGGGCGAAAAATTGACCCGTGGTCTTGGCGCCGGCGGCAATCCCAACATGGGTCGCCAGGCGGCTGAAGAAAGCACCGAGAAAATAAAAGAAGTTCTGATGGGCTCTGACATGGTGTTTGTCACCGCCGGTATGGGCGGAGGAACCGGGACCGGTGGGGCGCCTCTTGTCGCCCGCATCGCTAAAGAAGAATGCAAGGCGCTCACCGTAGGTGTGGTGACACGACCGTTTCAATTTGAAGGTCGCGTAAAACTGCAGCAGGCCGAAAATGGGCTTAAAGAACTTAAAGCCTATTGCGATACGCTCATCGTCATTCCGAATGATCGGTTGCTTTCCATTGTCGAACCTACCACTCGCTTCGAAGATGCCTTCCGAATTGCCGACGACGTTTTACGCCAGGCGGTGCAAGCGATTTCAAATGTGATCACGCACCCCGGCGAAATCAATATGGATTTCGCCAACGTACGAACAATCATGACGGGCGCGGGCGAAGCTTTGATGGGTATTGGTGAGGCTCGCGGTCCCGACCGCGCGCTTCGTGCGGCACAGCTCGCTCTCAAGAATCCTTTGCTCGAAGACATCACGATCGACGGCGCGAAGGGCGTCATTACCAACATCGTCGGCAGTCGCGACATCACACTGCATGAAGTCGGCGAAGCCATGAATTATATTTATAGCGCTTGCCCCGAAGCGCATGTCTTTTACGGACATGCCTTCGACGAGACGTTGGAAGACCGTATCCAGATTACCGTCATCGCCACCGGGTTTCCCGCGGTTCGCACGACGCTCAGTACGAAGAAAACTGCCGGCCGTTCTCCTCGCTCCGGGTCGGACAGTCGCGGCTTAGCCGACCCACTCGACATTCTGCCGGATGGCTCCGAGATCGCAGCGGTCAAAAACAAAAACATGGAAGAAGAACTGCAGCGTCCCGCCTTCCTGCGAATGCGGCCCAACCGGCTTCGCTCTTAGCCTTTTTCAATGGATTTTCGCCTTCTGCTGCAAATCATGGCCGAGAAAAATGCCTCGGATTTGCATTTACGATCCAACAAGCCGGCCGTCTTCCGCGTCGATGGAAATCTGTCCTTTCGCACGCCCGATGCCATCCCCAGTGATGTTGTAGAGCGCTGGACTAAAAGCATTCTCAACGAAAAACAAATGCGTACGTTCGAAGAGCGTCTCGAATGCGATATGGCTCTTTCGGTCGAAAACCTCGGGCGATTCCGGGTGAACATCTATCGTCAGCGAAACGTCATCAACATGGCGGTCCGCGTTATTCCCAATCAAGTCCCGTCGTTTGACCAGCTGAAACTTCCGGCGGTGATTCGCAAAATTGCTGATGAGCCACGGGGTCTCGTGCTCGTGACGGGAACTACCGGCAGCGGAAAATCAACGACGCTGGCCTCAATGATCGATTACATTAATGGGTCTCGAAGCCGGCATATCATTACGATCGAAGACCCCATCGAGTATCTGCATGAGGATAAGCAATCCATTCTTTCCCAGCGCGAACTCCAGCAGGATACGCTGAATTATCCTGAGGCGCTCAAGCATGCGGTACGCCAAGATCCTGATGTGGTTCTGCTCGGCGAAATGCGCGATTTAGAAACGATGGGCGCTGCTCTCACGGCGGCACAGACAGGACACTTGGTCCTTTCGACGATTCACACGATTGATGCGGTTCAGACGGTCAACCGAATCATCGACGTGTTTCCGCCCCATCAGCAAAACCAAATTCGTTTTCAATTGGCCGACACCTTGCGCGCCGTCATCTCTCAAAGACTGTTGCCTCATGTGTCGGGAGCGGGTCGAGTGCCTGCCATCGAAGTAATGGTGGTCACTCCCATTATTCGTAAATTCATTCTGGAAAATACCCTCGGTGAAATCAGTTCGGTGATGAAACAAGGCAGCTATTACGGAATGAGAACCTTCCATCAAGCCTTGGTCGAGCTGATTCAAAAAGGGGAAATCTCCCTCGAAACAGCGCTCGAAGCGTCCTCTAATCCCGAAGAAATCATGATGGCGATCCGTGGCGTCCAAAGCGGTTCAGAAAACAGCGGAAGCTTCTTCCAGCAAACGTAAAAATGGCGTTTGCTGCCAACGCCGTTTGGACCAAACGCCGTTTGGGTCAAACGACGTTTAATCAAACGCTTTCCTTTACAACTACCATTCGTGACGGCGATGCAAGAGCCAAAGGCGTTCTCGCCCGTCACCTCAAATCTAAAAAGCTCCCGACTTCTTTTGCCTGTGCCGAACAAGTGCATGGCGATAAGATCGTGATCGTTCCTAAGCTTTCTCAAATTAAGAAGTACGAAAGTGCCGATGGCCTCCTCACCGATCAGCCCCATCAGCCCCTCGCCATCTTTACCGCCGACTGTGTCCCCGTTTTTCTCGCTGACCGAAAGAGTCGAGTGGTTGGCGTACTTCATGCGGGCTGGAGAGGTGTCCGTTCACGGATTCTCAAGAAGTCCGTTCGTTTGATCCAAAAAAAGTGGGGGATCCCCGCCAAAGATCTTCATGTTTGGTTCGGGCCAAGTATCGGACCCTGCTGCTTTGAAGTGCAATGGGATGTCGCGCAGTATTTTCCTAAGACCCGGAGTCGAGCCAAAGACCGCCGGCGAGTTGACTTATCCAAAGAGCTGCGCATTCAAGCTCGAGCTCTCGGAATTCAATTTAGGGCCAAGGCATCGTCACTTTCCTGCACCATGCACAATAATCAATTTCACTCCTATCGCCGAAATCAGACCACTAAACGCTTGGCGTCAGTCATTCTGAAGGACGATGACGTAAAGCGCTAGAAGCTGTACAATACGCCTCTATGGCTTCCTTAAAAACGTTGCGGACTCAAGTCGATCGGCTGGACCAGTCGCTGCTCGATCTTTTGAATCAACGCGGAAAACTCGTGCAGCACATCGGCGCGCTGAAAGCGCAGAACGGTCAATCCATTTTTGTTCCCGGCCGCGAACGATCGTTGCTTAAAGAAATCAAAGCCAAAAATAGTGGACCGCTCTCGAACGAAGCGATCGAGAGTCTGTTCGGTGAAGTGATTCACGCCTGTCGCAATTTGCAAAAGCGCCTTACCGTCTCATATTTCGGGCCGGAGGCTTCTTTCTCTCATGCCGCTGCACTTAAAAGTTTTGGGAAAGGCGCTGAGTTTAAGCCCGCTCGCACGATTTCAGAGGTGTTTGCTGAAGTGGATAAAGGCCGAGCCGACTTCGGCGTCGTCCCCATCGAAAATTCCACGGGCGGGGGCGTCTATCACACGCTTGATATGTTCATCGATTCGCCGCTCTCGATTTGTGCCGAACTGGAACTGCCGGTTCATCACTATCTCTTGGGCCTCGCGCCTAAATCCATGGACGAAATCAAGACACTGATCTCGCATTACCAAGCCTTGTCTCAATGCCGTCTGTGGGTCGATACGCATCTGCCGAACGCGCGCGTGGTCGAATCAACGTCGACGGCTGAAGCAGCCAAGCAAGCGGCGCGGACGCGTGGCACAGCCGCGATTGCCTCGAAGCTCGCGGCCGATCAATACGGCTTAAATATCTTAGCCTCGCGCATCGAAGACACGGCGCACAACTTCACACGCTTCCTCGTGATTGGCACTGCCGAACCGCAACCCACGGGGCGCGATAAAACCTCGATTATGTTTTCGATTAAGGATCGTCCGGGTGCGCTTTTCGATATGCTCGTCCCATTCAAAAAATACAAAATCAATCTCACGAAGATTGAGTCGCGCCCCACGCGCAGGAAAGCATGGGAATACATTTTCTTCGTTGATTTTCATGGCCATCGTTCCGAAGCCCGTGTGCAGAAGGCTCTTGCGCAACTCGAGCGCTCCTGCTTCTTTCTAAAAGTCCTCGGGTCCTATCCTCGCAGCGAATGAAGAAAGTCGACAAACTGATCCGCCCTCAAATCCGAGGGTTCGAGCCCTATTTGCCAGGTCGCTCCATCGAGAGTGTGAAGCGCGAGCACGGTCTCAAACGCATTATCAAACTCGCCTCCAACGAAAATCCGCTTGGGCCCTCGGCCAAGACGTTGTCCGCCATGCGGAAGGTGGGGAAAACACTTTTCTTGTACCCCGATGGCGCAAGCGTCTCTTTGCGTGCCGCACTCGCCAAACAAGCAAAGGTGGCGTCTGATCGCGTCATCATCGGAGAAGGCTCGGATGAACTCATCGAAATGCTGGGCAAAGCGTTTCTCAACCCAGGCGATTCGATTGTCGTCTCAGAACATGCCTTTATTCGCTACCGGATGGCGGCCGAGCTGATGGGCGCTGAGATCATCACGACTCGCATGCGCAACTACACGCATGATCTTTCGGCGATGGCGTCTGCTATTAAAGAGAACACCAAGCTCCTGTTCATTGCCAACCCCAATAATCCGACGGGAACCTACAATACGCAAAGCGAACTGGTATGTCTTTTGAAACAAGTAGGCCATCTCAATGAAAGTCGGGCCGTTCCTGTCCTTATCATTGTGGACGAGGCCTATTACGAATATGCTCGGGCGCTCCAGGGAGACTATCCAGAAACACTCGCGCTCCAAAAGGCCTTTCCGCATCTTTTGACGTTGCGAACATTTTCCAAGGCCCATGCACTCGCGGGGCTACGGGTGGGTTACGCGTACGGCGATCCCGAAGTCATTCGTGCCCTTGATCGCGTGCGCCCTCCTTTCAACGTCAGCACCTTAGGCCAAGCCGGAGCCGAAGCGAGTCTCGGAGATCAGGCGCATATTCAACGGGCCATCCGGCTTCTCAAGGTTGAACGCCAAGCGACCCTTCCTGCCCTCGCCAAACTGGGACTCCCGGTGATACCGTCGGTAGGTAATTTTGTATTGATCGATGTCTCTCCACGCCGTGGCAAGGACCTGTTCGATTCGCTTCTGTCTCGTGGTATCATTGTGCGTTCTATGGACGAATATGGGTTTCCTAACCATATTCGGGTGACGTACGGCTTACCTAAAGAAAACAAAGAATTTTTGAAAGCTTTGACGGAGGTTATGCACCGATGATTCTCACGCTTAAACCAAACGCTTCGAAGTCGCAGATCGATGCCATTAGTAAAAAAATCAGAGAGCTGGGCTTTAGCCCCCACATCACGCATGGAAAAGAAATGACCATCATCGGGGTGGTGGGCGAGAATGCCATTCGAACGCGTGAATTCTTTGAAGGCATGGACGCCGTGGAAACGGTCGCGGCTATTTCCAAGCCCTATAAACTCGTCAGCCGAGAATTCAAGAAAGAAAATACCGTTGTGGATGTGGGTCACGGAGTTTTGATCGGTGGGGATCGCATCGTCGTCATGGCGGGACCCTGCTCGGTAGATACAAAAGAAAATTTGATGAAGACCGCGCATGCCGTCAAGGAGGCCGGGGCTGGCGTTCTTCGCGGAGGGGCCTTCAAACCCCGAACCTCGCCCTATGCGTTTCAAGGTCACGGCGAAAAAGCATTGCGCATGCTGGCCGACGCTCGCAAGCAAACGGGACTCCCTGTCGTTACGGAAGTCATGAACTTAAACGACGTGAAACTCGTAGAAGAATATGCCGACATCATTCAGGTCGGGGCTCGCAATATTCAAAACTTTGACCTGCTGAAAGTAGTTGGAAAAACCAAAAAGCCAGTGCTGCTCAAACGCGGAATGTCGACGACGATTCAGGAATGGCTGCTGAGTGCGGAATACGTTATGTCCAACGGCAATTACAATGTCATTCTTTGCGAACGCGGTATCCGAACCTTTGAGACCGCCACCCGCTTCACGCTCGATCTCAACGCGGTGCCTGTCCTTCGTCATCTCACTCACTTGCCCATTATCGTGGATCCTTCTCATGGTGTCGGTATTCGAGAATATATTCCCGCCCTGGCCAAGGCTTCGATTGCGGTGGGCGCCGATGGTCTCATCTTGGAAGTCCACCCCAAGCCCGAAGAAGCGCTTTCTGACGGACCTCAGTCCTTGGTTCCCGAACAATTCGCGAAACTGATGGACGAATTGCGCGCCGTCGCGCTCTCGGTCGGTCGGACTATTTAGCGCATCGATGTCGATTCCCGTTCATGTCATCGCCACGTTTAAGGCTAAGCCCGGCAAAGAATCGGAAGCCGAAAAACTTCTCCAAAGCATTATTCCCGCCACCCATCAGGAATCCGGCTGCGTGACGTATGCCTTCCATCGCCGCGCGGACCAGCCCGGCACCTACTATTTCATCGAAAAATGGCGCAGCCAGGCGGATCTTGATCAGCACTTAAGCGCGCCGCATATTAAACCCGCGCTAGCGCGTGCCGAGGAACTTTTTGCCGTAGCCGATATCGGAATTTTGGAACCTGTTTTGGCGGGCGATTCGGCCAAAAATACGTTGTTCAAATAGACTGATTTCACACGAAAAAACCCGCCGCTCCTTCCCTTGACACCCGCTTTGGCATTTTAGTTTGATCATTTGGACAAGGTCGTTGCCCGCCCGGGTCAGTTCGTCCAAAGACGGTACCCGATAAAAAGAACAAAACAGGAGCAGTACGTTCCATGGCTGATGTCTCATCTCATCATCCCGGTCGTGATATTGAAAACGGGAAATTTGTGGAGCATTCTCCCGAATTTTCCGTAGAAGCTGGCACCTCGCTTCCGGAAGGCTACGGCGACAATCGCCTCGTCGTTATGGCCCGGGATCCTTTCTGGTTTTTCGCTTATTGGGAAATTACACACGAGCGCGCCGAGCAAATTCGTGTCGCACACGGCAGCGATTGTTGGGATTTGGCGAAACTCATTTTGCGCGTTTACGATTTAGGCCAATCCAGTCAAACGCCCCTCGATCAAGCGGGGAGTCTTGATGTCGAAGTTCAGAAATTCTCTCGACAATGGTATGTGCAAGTCCCTCATTCAGGTCACGTTTATTTCGTCGATTTAGGGCTGCGCTGGCCGGATGGAAAATACGTCTCCTTGTTTCGATCCAACACGATCCGGCAGCCCGTGGGCCGCGTCTCGGATCACGTCGAGAGTGAAAGCCAATGGATGACCGTCGGGACTGCCTCCCCGCAGCAACAGCAAATCAATTGGGAGGCGATCGCGCAAATCGCTTTAGGGTCCGCCAATTCGAAGGGTGGCTCAGCCAGCGGGACGGACACGTTGGACTCAACAAGTTTGCGATGGGAATATTTGCGATCTGTTTTTTCCGGTTCGACCTCCTCCTGGAGACCTCAAGAGCCTAAGCCATGAAGGAAAAAGGTTACCTCGCGCTCGTCCTTCATGCGCATCTTCCGTTTGTCCGACATCCCGAATACGACGACTTTTTAGAAGAAGATTGGTTCTTCGAAGCCGTCACAGAAACCTATCTCCCGCTTCTGGACATGATGGCGCGCCTCGTCACCGAGCGAATTTATTTTCGATTGACCATGTCGCTCACGCCGCCTTTGTGTGCCATGATGTCCGACCCGCTTCTGCAATCGCGGTACCGTCGCCATCTCTATAAGTTGGTTGAGCTGGCTGAGAAAGAAGTGCACCGCACCCAAGATCTTCCGGCCTTTCACAGTTCGGCAAAAATGTATTTGAGGAAACTGACGCGCTGCCGTCAGATGTACGACGATTGGTATCGCGGGAATTTGCTTCAAGCGTTTCGTCAACTTCAGGATCAAGGTGTACTCGAAATTATTACCTGCGCCGCCACGCATGGCTACTTGCCGCTAATGAGTCAGCGCCAAGCCGCTCGCGCCCAAATTCGCGTGGCCGCCGACGACTACCAACGCCATTTTGGACGACGCGCGCGAGGCATCTGGCTCGCGGAGTGCGCCTACAATCCCGGCGACGACGTGCTCCTTCAAGAGCAAGGGATCCGCTACTATTTTATGGAAGCCCACGGCCTTCTTTACGGCAAGCCCCGTCCGCGCTATGGCGTGTACGCGCCAGTCTATTGTCCCACGGGTGTGGCCGCATTTGGGCGTGATATGGAGTCGGCCCATCAAGTGTGGTCGGGAGAAACCGGATATCCAGGCAACCCGCGCTATCGAGAATTTTACCGCGATGTCGGTTACGATCTCGATCTTGATTACATCAAGCCCTATTTGCATTCCGATGGTGTGCGCCGCAATGTGGGTCTCAAGTATTACAAGATTACCGGCAAGGTCTCGCTCAATGCGAAAGAGCCCTACGATCCCGATGCCGCGCGGGAGCTAGCCGCTCAGCATGCGGGCAATTTCATGTTCAATCGCCAAAAGCAATTGGCTTATCTCGAGGGCCTGCTTCAGAAAAAGCCGCTCGTGGTTTCCATGTATGATGCCGAGCTATTCGGCCATTGGTGGTATGAGGGCCCGGAGTTCCTCGAGTTCTTGTTTCGTAAAATCCATTTCGATCAGACCGACATTCGACTCATTACTCCAAGCGAGTACCTTGCCGAAAACCCCAACAACCAAGTGATCCAACCGGAAATGTCTTCGTGGGGGGACAAAGGGTATCACGAAGTGTGGCTCAACAGTTCGAACGATTGGATCTATCGCCACTTGCACAAGGCGGCCGAGCTCATGATCGATTTGGCCGAGCAAAACCCGAGCGCCTCCGGAACGAAGGAGCGCGCACTCAATCAGGCGGCGCGGGAGTTGTATTTGGCTCAATCCTCGGACTGGGCTTTTCTCATGACGGTGGGAACGGCCACGTCCTACGCCCAAAAGCGCACGCGTGATCACTTGCACCGATTTCTGACGCTCAACGAACAAATCCGCCGCGGCTCGATCGATGAGCACTTCCTGGCCGAGATTGAACGGCGCGACACGATTTTTCCTCAGCTCGACTACCGCGTCTTTCGCAGCACGCGGCAACGCGACCAGGTGGTGATATAATGGCGACATCACAGCGAAGCGCGCCGGCTCAGAAACGAACGAAGAGGAGGTCTTCCATGGCCCAACCCAATGAGACGTCGATTTTATCCGGTAGTGAATCCGCATCGGTTCCACCGGTCAAGAAAAAGAGCATTCGCAAACCAAGTTCAGGTGTGCGTGCTCCGGCACGATCGGCTTCCAGGCGCGTGATCCGACGCGGCACAGGCCCTGTGGAAATCCTTTTCACTCAAGAACCCAACCCTTTCCGCGAACCCGTGCCCCCGTACATCTGGATTGACTATCCGCTCGCCAGCGAACTCTTGAAGGCGCCGACCTATGTGATCCGTCTCGGCGTGGGCGGAGCCGATCTCGTCGAAATTTCGATCGACAAAAGCCCGTGGCTTCCGTGCCGACTCACGTCCGGCTATTGGTGGTACGACTGGGCTGCGATCAAGCCTGGAAAACATACTCTCGTAGCCCGCATGCGGATGAGTGATGGCCGTTGGTTTAAAACTCCGCCGCGTCAGTGTGAATGCCGTCCTGAATGAAGTCGGCTGAAATCCGGTCCTCATTCCTCAAGTTTTTTGAGGGCCATGGGCATACTATCGTTGCATCCGATTCGCTGATCCCCTCCACCGATCCGACGCTCCTCTTCACCAGCGCGGGCATGGTGCAGTTCAAGCCGAACTTTCAGAATCCCGATTCGAGCCCGTACAAGCGCGCGACCTCCTGTCAAAAATGTTTGCGCACGTCCGACATCGAACGCGTCGGCACGACTCTTCGCCACCTCACATTCTTCGAAATGCTGGGAAATTTTTCCTTCGGCGATTACTTCAAAAAGGAATCGATAGCCTGGGGCTGGGAGTTCATTACCAAAACGATGGGGCTGCCCGGCGACCATTTCGTGGTTTCCGTTCATAAAGGCGATGACGAAGCGTTTGCCATTTGGGAAAAGCTCGTGGCCAAAGACAAAATTTACAGACTCGATGACGACACGAATTTCTGGACGATGGGTCCGACCGGTCCTTGTGGTCCGTGCTCGGAAATCCTTTGGGACCGCGGACCTGAATGGAGCTGCGGGAAATCCACTTGCAGTCCTGCCTGCGACTGCGACCGGTATTTGGAAGTCTGGAATCACGTCTTCACACAGTTTGATCGTTCCTCTGATGGAAAGCTGACACCGCTTCCGCGCAAGAACATCGATACAGGAATGGGACTTGAGCGCTTAGCGGTGTTGCGTCAGGGGGCCACGAGCGCTTTTGGTACCGACGTGTTTCAGACTATTTTTAAACAATTGGCGACGATCAGCTCGCTTGAAATGCCCAAGGAACCCAAAGGCAATGAATCGCCGACTCCTTCGGTCGCCGCCTTCCGACGCATCGCTGATCACGCACGCGCCGTGAGCTTTATGATTTCTGACGGGATCTTGCCTTCAAATGAAGGACGCGGATACGTTCTTCGTCGCCTCGTTCGCCAAGCGGTTCGCGCGGGCAAAACGTTAGGGATTCGCGATCCTTTCCTGAACAAGCTGAGTGGAACGGTCGTCGACCTCATGAAAGATGCCTACCCGGAACTCGTGCAGCGACGAGAGACCGTCGCTTCCGTCATTCGGGTCGAGGAAGAAAAGTTTTTAGAAACATTAGATGTTGGGACGCGGCGCCTAGAAGAATTGATCTCAAGCGCCAAATCTCAAAAAGTCTCCACCCTCTCCGGGAAAGACGTCTTTCAACTTTACGACACCTTCGGATTCCCTTTCGAGCTCACCAAAGAAATGGTCGACAGCATGGGCTTCAAAGTCGACGAAGTGGGGTTCAAAAAGGCGCAGACGCAGGCGGTCGAACTGGCGCGTCAGGCGTGGAAGGGATCTGGCGCTCAAGATGTGGATCGGTACCGGGACTGGAAATCCAAACTAAAAACTACCGGCTCTTCTTTTCAAGGTTATTGGCACCTCGATATCGAAGCGAAAGTTCTTTCGCCGCTCTTCCGTAAAACCGGCTCGGCTCTTGTCGAGGAGCTGAAACTCGGCGACGAAGGAGAAATCGTTTTGGATCAAACCACTTTTTACCCAGAAGGCGGCGGACAGGTGGGCGACGTGGGTAAATTGGAATCGGCTTCGATGAGTGCCGACGTGCTCGACACCCAAACTCCCGTTGAAGGAATGATCGTTCACATCGTCAAAGTGACTCGTGGAGTGATTAAAGCCGGTGATACCCTCATGGCCAAAGTCGACCGGGAAAAGCGCGACGCCACGCGGCGGCATCACACGGCGACCCATATGCTCCATAAGGCGCTGCGCGAAGTGCTAGGCCCGCACGTGACACAAGCCGGGTCGCTCGTGGCTCCCGAACGCTTACGTTTCGATTTCAACCACAACGTGCCCCTCACTCGAGAGGAACGGGAACGGGTGGAAGATATCGTCAATCGCCAAATTTTGAACAATGTTCCGATCCAGGAATGCCATATGACCAAGGACGAAGCACACAAGATTGGCGCGACCATGCTTTTCGGTGAAAAATACGGCGCCAATGTCCGCGCCATCATGGTGTCCAAGTATGATTGCAAACAGCCACAAGCCGCCTGGAGTCTGGAGCTCTGCGGCGGTACGCACGTCAACGAAACCGGCCAGATCGGGCTTTTCAAAATTATCAGCCAAGCTTCGGTGTCGGCAGGTGTGCGGCGGATGGAAGCCGTGGCCGGACTTTCCGCGTTGCAGGTATTGCGGCGTTTAGAAACTCAGCTCGCGAGCGCCGCCGATGCCTTGAAAACAACCCCTGACGATTTGCCGGCACGCATCGAGAAAGTTCTCGCACAGGAAAAGCAGATGGAACGCGAGATTCAATCGTTAAGAACATCCAATGTCGGTTCTCAATTAGGAGATATCATCAAAAGTGCGGTAGTGATTGATGGAATTTCCATTATCAGTCGTCGTATTGATGATATCGATGACAAGCAGCTACGCGATGTGTCGGATCGACTGCGGGATGGAAAAGAACCGCGTGTGGTAGCCTTGGCCACCGTGAAGGACGATAAGGTGAGCTTTGTCGTATCGGTTCCCAAGACGCTGATTGAGCGCGGCGTGAATGCCGGGCAGGTGGCTAAGTCTCTGGCCGCGTTAATTGAAGGATCGGGGGGCGGTCGCCCGGATTTCGCTCAGGGCGGCGGCAAGAATCCTAAAGCAATCGATGCGGCGTTGGCCCAAGTCCCGGAGTTTGTTAAAGGCCAACTGAAAAAGTGATCTTATTGCGCTCGTGGTGAAACGGATATCATTTTTCCCTCCGAAGGAAAAGTTTCCAGTTCGAGTCTGGACGAGCGCACTATTTAAAAGGAATTGATGAAGCCAATGTCACTTATACAAAAGATTGTTTTGGGCTTCGTGGCCCTTGTGCTGGTGGGTTCGATGGTCTCTCGAATGGGGGAAGCCCTCCAGCGCCACAAAGGCGCGCTCGCGATCGTGACGATTTCGGGTCCCATTCAAAGCAGTCAATCCTCGCGGTCTTGGTCTGCCTCCGATTCCGACGACATCGCCAGCCAGATCCACAAACTGTCCGAAGATGACGATGTGAAAGCCATTCTTCTCAGGATAAACTCTCCTGGAGGTTCCGTAGGTTCGGTGCAAGAAATCGATCGGGAACTGGCGCGCTGCAAGTCCAAAGGCAAAAAGATCGTCGCCTCCTTAGGGGATGTGGCCGCTTCAGGCGGTTATTATCTAGCCGCCCGCACGGATCGAATCGTCTCCAATCCCGGCACGATCATCGGAAGCATCGGTGTCATTCTTGAATTCGGAAATCTAGAAGGACTTTTTCAAAAAGTCGGATTTAAGATGGAAGTGATCAAAAGCGGCATTCATAAAGACATTGGCTCTCCCGCACGGGCCTTGACCCCTGAAGAAAAGAAACTCCTTCAAGATTCCATCGATGATGCCTATGCCCAATTTGTCGATGCCGTGCGCGACGGCCGGCATTTAACCGCCGAGCAAGTGAAGTCGATTGCCGACGGTCGCATCTTCACCGCCCGTCAAGGACTCCGAGTCGGTCTCGTCGACGAAATGGGAAATCAAGAGGACGCGGTTCAGGTCGCGATTCGCTTAGCGAAACTGCCCGCCAAGCCCTACATCGTTTCAGACAATCATCGTTCGTTATCATCGTTTTTTCACCATGCAGCAGCGAGCCTAGGAGGCCAACCTTTGGAATCCATTCACGATGTCTTATCCAGCGGCGGCGTGGAGTATCGATGGCGCCCATAATCATTCCGGTCCTGCTCTGTTTTTTTCTTGGACCCGGCATTGGACAGCTATACAATAAGGAATACAAAAAAGGGATTATTCTGATTGTCATTAGCTTTTTGGTTTTAATTGCAGCGGGTATGTGGTATTTCAAGGCACTACAGCCCTATCTTCCGAGTGATCTGCCGAGCACTGATCCTCAGGCGATGCAGGAGCTCGTGCGAAACGCGGCGGCTCAGGTAAGCCAGAAACAAGGGTATATTTTAAGCGCCTCGGAAGCGGTTCTCATGGTGTTGTGGCTCTACGGCATTGTGGACGCCTTCAATGGGGCCAAGAAAAGAATGACGACCAACGGGAGGGTCTAAATGGTTACAGGTCTAGTCTTGATTCGCTTAGCGTCGGGGCGTGAAAAATTAACAATGTCAAAATTGAAGGAAATAAAAGGCGTTTCTCATTTGTCGGCGGTCTTTGGACGCTGGGATTTAGTGGCTGATATAGAAGCCCAAGATTTAACCACCATGACCAACGTCGTGGTCAATAAAATTCGTGCGGTGCCGGGTGTCTACGCGACCGAAACTTTAGTTACCACGTCGATCTGATTGTTGTTTCAGCCCCTTCGAAACGTCATTTCTCACACGCTTCCCAACGGGTTGCGCGTGTTTCTCAAAGAAGACCATAGCTGGCCGCTCGTCTCAGTTCAATCGTGGGTGGGCACCGGGTCGGTTGACGAGTCGGACTCTGAGGCGGGTCTGGCGCACGTCCTAGAACATATGGTGTTCAAAGGCACGACCCACCACAAGGCAGCCGAGATCTCGCGCTGGGTAGAAGCCCAGGGCGGCGCGATCAACGCCGAAACGTCTAAAGAATACACGCACTACTACATGGATCTTCCTTCCTCAGGTGCGCGCCATGCGGTCCATTTGACGGCTGAGCTCCTTTGCCGCGCGACAATTGATCCTAAAGAATGGGGTCGAGAATGTCCGGTCATTCTCGAAGAAATGAAGCGGCGAAATGACGACGCCGAAACCATGGGATGGGAACTGCTTCAGCGCGCGCTTTACAGCGACATTTCTCATTCCCGCCCAGTCATTGGCAGTCTTGAAACCGTGTCGTCGTTTTCTGCTGACACCGTACGACGCTTTTATAAGGCGCACTATACCGCGCACAACGCATTGGTCGTCGTCGTGGGCGATTTTAATAGTAAGGAGATCCTCGCATTGATTAAAAAGGAATTTCGCGTGATGCCCAAAGGCGAAAAGCGTTTACCTCGTCCAAAATCGGTGATGC
>JAYWEN010000130.1:0-6499 GCA_043779245.1 Elusimicrobiota bacterium
CAGGCCGCGAGACCGAGAAGTTGAAAGGTCTCGCCGAGGAGCTCGGCATCAGCGGTCATGTTCGGCTGGCGGGCTTTCGAACAGACGTTCCTCGGCTTCTCTCCGCGAGTGATATTTTTGTTCTTCCATCGCTGCAGGAAGCCGCGGGGACCGCGCTGCGCGAAGCTATGGCGGCTGGCGTCGCCTGCATCGGCACGAACATCGGTGGGATTCCGGAGTCCATTTCCCATGGAAAGACAGGGCTTCTTGTTCCACCTTCAGACCCTCAATCCTTGGCGGAAGCCATTCTTCGCCTGCTCGAAAATCCCGCCGAAAAAGCAGCGTTGGCTTCAAAGGGCCGCGCCTTCGTCGAGGCCTATTTCACGCTCGAACCTGCTTCTAAAAAGATGGAAGCCTTTTACGAGCGCCTCTTGCGGGTCCGGTGAAACGATCCGTCTCCATCCTTCTGCATCATCATGTGTCTCCTGACCGCGAGATGACGCCTCAAGCCTTTGAGAAGCAGTTGCGATGTTTGCTCGATCAAGGATACGAGTGCCTATCGATGGATCAGATGTTTGAGGTGACCCAGGGCAAACGGAGGGTGATCAAACCATCGTTTGTCCTCACATTCGATGACGGCTATGCGAATAATTTTGATCACGCGTTTCCGATTATTAAAAAACTGTCGCTTCCCGCCACGATTTATTTGGTGACCGATCGTATGGGTACGGAAGGGTTTTTATCATGGGAAAATATTCAGACCATGTCTGCTTCTGGGCTCTTCACCTGGGGATCGCATACGCAAACCCATCGGCATTTTGTTCGGAAAGAGCCTTATCAGAATCTCGAAGTGGAATTAGCACAATCGAAAGCGCTCATTGAATCCCAGCTGGGAAAATTATGCGATCACTTAGCTTGGCCTTGGGGGGATTACGAAACCGACTGGCTTCCGCTCGTGAAGAAGCTCGGATATAAATCGGCCGTCACCACATTGGCGGGAGCCAATGCCGAAGGCTCAGATCCACTCCTCCTGCGTCGCATCACCATGCACAAAGGATCCACAGAATGGATGGCCGCTCGCTTGCGAGGCACCCAATTCGCCTGGACAGCCAATGCGCTGGGGTCCGTTCATGGATTGGATCGGCGATTCAAAGTCTGGTGGAATAACGAAACACCTTACTCGCATGGATAGTCCAAAACGTATCCTCGTGATTCAACTTAAGAGGGCAGGTGACGTCATTGTCACGACGCCCATTCTACCGGTGTTGAGAAAGCGTCTGCCCGACTCGAAAATCGATTTCCTAGTCGACAGACCCTTCGCTTCACTCTTAGACAATAATCCAAATGTGGATCACGTTCAGATCTACGACCGCAAAGCGGTTTGGGGCACGTGGAAAAAACTTCGCGCGGCGTCTTACGATTGGATTTTGGATTTCCAAAGCTCGCCGCGATCGATTATGGCGGGACTTTACAGCGGCGCCTCGATGCGTGCGGGGTATCGCGTCAGGTTCTGGGGGAAATTTTTTACGCGATCGATGAAGCGCCCCGGAGCCAATATTTCCGCTACCGAAGGAAAAATGAATTTAGTGCGCCAGCTTTTATCCGATGTCCCCACGGCGGGAGACCGGAAACTTTTTCTGACGGAGTCGGAACGTGCATGGGCGATCGGGCAGATGGGCCAGACGCCGCGTGAAAAAAATGCAGTGGGATTGATTCCGACTCACCGCCGAGATTCGCGCCGTTGGCCTGCGGCGTCCTTCGTTCATCTCGGGAAGCAGTGGGTTTCGGAGGGCAACCCTCTGTGGCTCTTCTGGGGTCCAGGGGAAGAAGAGTACGTGAGGGCCATACAAAACGAAATTCCCGGAAGCAAAATGATCCCCAATACATCGCTCCGTCAAATGGCGGCGCTTCTTGAACAGTGTAAAATTGTTATTACCAATGACAATGGCCCCATGCATCTGGCGGTCGCCGTGGGTACTCCTACCTTGACGGTATACGGTCCGACCGACCCCAAATCGTGGAACCCTGGTGGGGCAAAGAATCGCATCGTCCAAGCACAGAACCTTAGTTGTCTAGGCTGCAACATGAATGAATGTCCCTTCGAGCATGAATGTATGACCTGGATCACTCCTGATTTAATGCTCGCCCAAGCCAAATCCTTAATGAATAGTCAGTTGGCTTTCGCTCAATAACCTATGACCAGCCTGAATAAGGACCGCCGTAAAACGATATTGCCCTGGTGGGAACAAATCCTAAGAGGTCATCGAAACGATCTTTTGGCGCAATCAATCCGCCGCTTTGCCAAACTGGGGAGCTGGGGCTATGCGGCTGGAGTAAAAGGTCGCGAGTTGGCTTACAAAAACGGTTGGCTTGAAACGAAACGCTTTCCCCAACCAACTATTTGCGTTGGAAATATCACCACGGGCGGCACCGGCAAGACACCCTTAGTGCTGCGGCTTGCCACCGACCTGCTAGGAGAGGGTCTAAAGCCGGCTATTCTGCTGCGAGGTTATAAACGTCAAAATGCTAGTAAGAAAATCGTTTTGGTCCGTGACGCAAAGCAGATTCTAGCTTCAGTGGCGGAGGCGGGGGACGAGGCGATGGAACTCGCGATGCGCTTACCCGGGGTCTGTATTGGGGTGGGCGCCGATCGCCATGCGTCAGGAAACTTCATCTTAAAGAACCACCCAGTGAACTGCTTTATTCTGGACGACGGGTTCCAGCATCACCGCTTGGAACGCGATATCAATATCGTCACGGTCGATGTCACGGACCCTTGGGGAGGGGGAAAACTTTTACCAGCCGGACTTTTACGCGAACCTCCAGAGGCGCTCAAACGGGCCGACGCCGTCGTGCTAACACGTACCGGTTCCGTAGGCCCCGACCGACTCTCGGTTCTACGGGCGGAAGTCTTAATGCATATGCGCTCATCCTCTGGGCTCTTAGAAAGTCGCCATGAACCGCGCGAACTCGTCTCCTTGAATGGGGGAAAGAACCTTCCTCTTTCGGAATTAGCGGGGAAAAAGGTCCTTGTGGCCTCAGGCATCGGCAATCCTACGGCGTTCGAAAACACGTTGACGCATCTAGGCGCCAATCTTGTGGCCCGTTTACGCCTGGCCGATCACACGGGACACCCGGATCAGATTCGCGAATGGATCGAAAATAACCGTAGGCATGCCGATTGGGTGCTGATGACTGAGAAAGATGCAATGCGCTGGGGTGCGGCTGCGACGAAGAACGATTTCAAGATGCTCCCTTTTGCGCTGCGTATGGAACTCGTGATCAGCCAGGGAGAAGAACAATGGAGACTTCTCATCGCGTTAATAAAGAAATTAGTCGATGCTTGAGACGATCTTTTCACGAGGGATGGAGCTCTTTGCCCTGGCGACGCCAATATCGCTTGCCGCCACCAACATCCTCTTTTTCCCGATCGCGATTCTGTGGCTCATCGGCGCTCGCTGGACGATGCGGCGCTGGCCGCCTGTTTGGGGCTGGCCGGAAAAACTTTTTCTTATTTATTTAGGTTTGAGCCTTTTGTCCGCCTTTCTGGGCGTCGATCCTCGTCACAGCCTGAGAGAAATTAAAAATAAAGATTTCTATATTCTTATCCTTATAGTGATGGTAGCGCTCATCCGGCGTAAAGAGGAAAGCGTTCGCCTTCTTAAATTATTTATGGGCGCGGGACTAGCAACAGCCCTCTTCGGCATCCTTCAGTTCGCGATGGGGATCAATCTATCCGAACGCTCGGCACAAGCCTATGTCTTTCACATGCCCACGTTTGCGGCGCATTGGCCCCAGCCGATTCTTAATCTCTTGACCCTCGTCGATAGTCGCGTGCTGGGAACGCGTGGACATCCGTTAGCGTATGCTGAATGCCTGCTTTTTAATTGGGCCTTTGCCATATGTTTTCTCCTCGCGAGCCGCGGCCGCCAAGCGTTGAAGTGGATCGTCTACCTCTTGATCGTCGGCCTTGCCCTTTTAGTTTCTCAAGGCCGTGGACCCTGGATCGCCGCGGGCGTCATCACCGCAGCCGCGATGCTCATGACGCCCTGGCGTCGGATGTTGCCGCTTGTGGCCTTAGGGGCGTTCTTTGTGGCGACGTTTGCCGCGGTACCCACTTTTAGATCGCGCGCGATGAGCATTCTTGATCGGTCGCACCATTCCAACATCGAACGTATGCACATGTGGCATGCGGGTATCGCGATGTGGAAGACGCATCCGTTGCTCGGTGTGGGACCTGGAAACGTGAAGCCGCTTTCTGCAGCGTTCCAAACTCCTGACGAGAAAGTCTGGGGACTCTGGGGACATTTGCACAGCATCTACGTCAACTGTCTGGCGGAGCGCGGGGCGTTAGGGTTGGCGGCCTTTCTTCTTTTTATGGGAGCTTATGTCGTGGAGATGTGGGGCGCGATGTGCCGCGCGAACTCCGATCCTCGATTACGCGCCGTCGATCAGGCCACTCTCTTAGGGATGCTGGGCTTTTTCTTGGGCGGCATTACGGAGAGCTCCTATAATACAGCGGTAGTGATTATGACCTTTTACTTTGTGCTGGGACTTGCCGCCTCGCTCTCGCGCCATCACCATGAAACCGCGCAGCTCTAAGCCCCTCCTCTTGCTCGACCGGGATGGAACTTTAATTGAGGAGAAGGACTATCTCTTTGATCCCAAACAAGTCAAACTTTTGCCCGGTGTCACTGCCGCTCTTCGTCGGTTGAAAAAAGCCGGTTTTAAATTGGTCGTTATCAGTAATCAGTCAGGCGTAGGGCGAGGATTCATTACACTTTCTCAGCTAAGATCCGTAAATCGGCGATTTCTCGCGCTGCTTCGTGCGCACAAGGCGTCGGTCGATGGGTTATACTGGTGTCCTCATGCGCCAACGAAGAATTGCGCATGCCGGAAGCCGAAGTTGGGTATGGTCAAACGTGCGGCTAAGGATGTTAACCTCTCTTGGAAAGGGAGTATCAGTGTCGGCGATCGGCCGAGTGACATTCAAATGGGTCAGCGCACGGGCGGCCAAGGGATTTTAGTTTTAACAGGATATGGAAAGAAGTGGCGGCAAAATTCGGGGGCTGACTTTGTGGCCAAAAATTTCACCGAAGCCGCAAAATTTATTTTAACCAAGATGTGACAAGGAGTTGTTATGGATTCTCCGAACAAAAAATTAGGGGAGCTTATCAGCGGACTCGCCGCTACCCATGTTGAGTTGTGGCACGAAGAAGATAAAGCGCGAGTTCCCGATGATAAAACGGTGGCCGAAGCCAAGCGCCGCATCGACACGCTGAATCAAAAGCGCAACGATTTGATCGAGAAGATTGATGAATGTTTCCTTGCCGCTCAGCCGAAAGGGTAAGGTATGGCTGAGACCATTGGTAGCCTGATCGACAAAATTTGTATCGCCGAGCTTAAGCTCTATCACATCCAGGAACAAATTGACCGCGCGGACTTGGCGGAGGATTTGCGGCAGCTGAGCCGTCATCGCCACTTGGTCATGACCGGGCAGCGCGACGATTTAGTTTCAGAGTTGAACGACGTGACCTCCCTGTGGTCTAGCGGTCGCTGGCGGCCCAAAGTGTACAGACAGTTCAAGATGTATAACGACCCCCGCTTCCAGCCAAAGTCGCGTGCCTAGCTCCCTCCTCCGTCTGCGTGTGCCCCTCGGTTTTTTATTCGCCGCCTGGTATCTAGCGATCGCTCGTCCCGCGTCTCTATGTCTGTTCGGTATTTGCGCGCTTCTTGTCTCATTGGGATGCATGCTTCGATCGTGGGCAGCCGGATTTCTTTTTAAAGGAAAGCGCGTGGCCGTGGGGGGGCCCTATGCGTACGTCCGAAACCCCCTGTACGTAGGTAGTTTCATGATAGGGACTGGTTTCTGTTTGATTCTGTGGCGCGATCCCTTGCCTTGGACTTCAGTCGCCATTGGGCTGGCATTCTTGCTTGGTTTTGGAGTCGTTTATCGCGCGAAAACTCTGGCCGAAGAAAAGGAGCTTGCAGAAAATCTGGGTGAGCCTTACCGTGATTACGCCCGGCAAGTTCCGCCTTTTTTGCCGACGCGGGGCCGCGTTCGAGAACTCGGGGCTCATCATTTCAGCGTCGAACTCTATACGCGCAATCGAGAATATGAATGCATTCTTGGAAGCGCGGCTGTGCTTGTTTTTCTGGGATTGAGGTACTGTTATGGATTTTAGAAACGTCATCAAGTTCGTGACCCTGGGTTTTATAACGCCCAGCTTGATATATGCCGCGACGCCCGCCAAGCCGACCCTTGTGAGTGTTGCACTGTCAACCTCTACTTCAGCGGCCACGCAAGTTTCGACTTACACGTGGCGAAACGCGCTTCACCGACCCTTCACCATACCTGAAAACTTGGCGTTTGTTGTGAAATGGGGACTCGTGAAGGCGGGCTACTCCACGTTGAATATCGACCGCGTAGACCAGTATAACGGTCGTCGAGCCTACCACATCGTATCCGACGCCAAAACAGGGCCATTCGTCAGCGCATTTTATCGAGTCCTAGACCACA
>JAYWEN010000131.1:0-2976 GCA_043779245.1 Elusimicrobiota bacterium
TCCATAATTAGCGCCCAAACCATAAGGACGGAGAAAAATCTATGAAAGGAACTATCCATGTGGCCTTAATCTTAGCTCGTCCGCTTGAATAACGCCATAGGTCTACAAACTGAGTACTTTTAGGCAAATCCGCCGCAGGGGCATGGATTTCGACCTTTGTGAGGAGGCCGATTTTATCGAGATCCGAGTTGGGTCAGGGTCACTCATCCCAAAGAAATCGGGCGATCATGTCGAGACCGATACGCGCGACACCAAGGAATACTGAGTTTATTTGAGGTGGATTTTTTGACGTGGGTGCACATGCCGATGGAATCAGAGGAAGCGCTTGCCCGCCTAAGACGTAATAATTTGGATTTTTTCCTTTGCCACGCAACGATGGGGGAATTTCGGAGACGCGCGTCAAGAGTTCGGCTCAGTGTTTTTGGTGTTTGGCACCACCGCCGCACAAACTCAGTCCCAACCCCTCAATAGCCTCAAGTGGCCTTCATGAACGCGAAAATAAACCTCAAACCTTTTGACCCGTTTTCATGCGCCGCGTCAACTTTTTGACCTTTCTGCTACAATTCACCTTCGTTGTCAGCCGCAACAGGTTAAACTGTTTTCACGGTGCGGTGGCGAAGCGGTCTAACGCGGCGGTCTGGAAAACTAATCAAGCCCTAAACGTATCGCACCTTCTCGACGGTGCACTCCTTTAGAAACCTCCCAATTACCCCCATTTACTACCCATAAGTTGCCGAGAGTTGCAGAGAGATTTTTCCTCTGCAACTTTTAGTAAAAAGACTGTATCCAACGAACAGACCGCTGCGCCATCCGTCTGAAAAATGCGCTTAGCAAAAAAAAAGCCGCAATTCTTCGTCGAGCCTAATAGCGTCTCTGCAACCCACTGCAACTCTAGAAGAAACCTGTTCGTATGAAGATTTAGATCAAAACGGGCCTTGACTTTTCTCTTGAAACGTAACATAATAGATTACGTAATGAAATAGGTTACCTTAATAGGAGAATATCCCATAACCCCATCAACGCTAGCCCTTCCCATGGCTGAGCTTGCATTCTTAAAAGGTGTGTTCGGTCGTCAAGCAAAACTGGCCGAACTCTTCTCCACCAGCACAGCGAGCGTTTCGCGCTGGTTCAAGAAAGAAGACACTCCTGATCCTGAAAATGCAGAGCGTATCATGGGGGTGGCCTATATCGTGTATCGGCTTTCCAATTTGGTGGAACCTGAAGTGATTGATTCTTGGCTGCACGGCGTCAATGATCACATTGGGCATCAGAAACCGATCGACCTCATTCGGCAAGGACGTCTGACAGACGTGATTAACGCCCTGGATGAGTTCGAAGCGGGTGGATTCGCCTAAGCGTTGTGCGTCTTTACCGGGTATTCGACTGGGATGGCTCGCGGATGGACAACCGTTCGGGTGGCCCCCTTTACGTGCCAAGAGACAAACAAGGCAATAGCCGCCATGATATTCCACAACTGACCGGCGTTCTATATACAGCAACAACCCCTCAATCACCTTTGGCGGAAACCATCAAATTCTATCGCGGCCAAACCATCACCGATCGCTTTTTTATTGTTCGAAAAGAGTTTCATAAAGCCCTCGTTTCTCTAGACCTCGAAGACAAAATGCCACTGGCTGACCTTGGAAATGCAGCGTTTCTTGTTAAGAGAAATTTTTCATTGTCGGAAAGCGTTAGCAGAGATAGGCAAATGACACAGAAAATTGCAGAGAGACTCTACAATGAAGAGTTTTCAGGGATTCGATGGCCATCAACCCTGAATAGCTCATGGACAAATGTCAGCCTATTTGCCGACCGTTGCCAACGGCATCTGTCGATTGTCGATCAACCAAAGAAATTAACCACAAAAATGTCGGATCTTCTAGAAGTGGCACATGGTCTCGGCGTCAGCATTGGAAAATACCACTAAGACGTACTCTTCTAATAGAACCCCTCCAAATGGTCAAAGGTACAGGAGCGTATGCATTCACGAGGGGGAATTTATGCCGTTTTTCTTGACGTCACAGTGTTGCACTAGCATATGGACCTTCGGAAACAATAATTCCTGTAGAAGGGACCACTATTTGGATCGAGTCCTTACGTGACCGCAGGGGAGCGGCCAAGATCCGTGCGAAAATCGCCCGCGCTCGCGCCGGGAACTTAGGAAAATGCAGATCCGTAGGTCATGGTGTATTCGAGCTCAAAATCGATTTCGGTCCTGGATACCGTCTCTATTTCGGCGAACACGGATAGACGGTCATCATTTTGATTTGCGGCGGAGACAAAGACACCCAGAACAAGGACGTAAAACTGGCCCACGAGTATTGGGCCGATTATTGGAGGCAACCGTATGCAGCGCGCAAAGAATTACCATGACAGCCTATTAAAAGCACTTAAGGATTCTACCGAAGCCGCAGAATACATCAACGCGGCCATTGAAGAGAACGATCTGGACACCCTCCTTCTCGCGCTCCGTGACGTAGCCGAGGCGCAAGGAATGTCGGCGGTCGCAAGACGCGCGAAACTGAACCGCGTTAGCCTTTACAAAATGCTTTCGCACCGGGGCAATCCGCATTTCCAAAGTGTCATCAGCCTGCTCAATGCGGCAGGTCTCAAGTTCTCCGTTGAAGCCAAAGAAGCCGCTTAAGACTTGATCCGTACAGTGGTCTGGCGTATATCTCACCTGGATAGATAATGAAATTTGACAAGGATCTCGCCTGGAGTCGAATGAAAGCCATGTCGACATGCCAATGCGGGTGCCGGGGAAAAAGTCACCGTCCAATCAGTCGAAAATGCAGCCTTTGCGATTGTCAGGAATTTCGCTTAACAGAAAAGGGCATGCTGGGAAAACGAATGAAAGAACCACACCCTTGAAGCACACCGAGATGTTCAAAGATGTCTAGAGGGAAATACGCGGACGAAACAAGAATCTTTTTGCATCGGCAGAAGAAGTATTTGATTTTAGCGTAAGTGTCGTAG
>JAYWEN010000132.1:0-1651 GCA_043779245.1 Elusimicrobiota bacterium
GCTAAATAGAGGGAATTTTGACGGATAGATTCTCTGGGTGTCTTCATGTAACTATAACGAATGCATAAATGGCTCCGAATGGCGCTGGTTCTCTCCCTCGTAATCTCTTCGGTCCCGCTTCACGCAAAAAATGACCCTTTTGCGGATCAAACCTTAGCTTCGCACGTCGGAATTTCTCCCCTCGAGCTCTGCTCGGCACCAGGGAAAACCCTCAAACTCTTGACAGAATTCCCCAGATAGGGCCTTTGTTTTACCTATCCACGATATGTGGTTTGCATGGCTCATTTTAACAAAAAGCCGTAGAGGCCAACAGCAGTTACGGCTGACGCGGCGCGAAAGGGTTTTGAAGTTCCACATCCACGGTATAGGCGCTGGACGTGGTGGGGCCGACTTCATCTTCCGCGGAGGCGGTGATCGAGAAGCTGACGTGGCCGGAGGGAATTTCATCATCGGGTCCGAAAGCGTTTATAAACGTGTCGAAGCGTCCATCCGTTTTGATGGGGAGTGGACCGCTGTGGATGATGCCTGTGCCGGTATCCAAATGATAGCTCACCGCCCTCAAGGTGCAGCCCGATTCCACAATCGTCTGGCCTTGAATATGAAACCGCAACGAAGGAACGGAAGAGTAGGCTTTTTGTGTGGGTTCCACCGTCAGAGTAATGACCGGTGCACCCGGGCATGTTATTTTGATCCCCCCCGCCGCCGGTTCCGACCAATCGCTCACATAGGTCACGGGTTTCCCTTTTTCTCTAGAGAGTCCGTGAGCGCGAACGACATAGGTATAGGATCCGGGGTCCACATTCAGATCGGCGTACGTCGTTTCGGATGCGCGGGAAACTTTTCCGTCCTGGCGTTTGATCTCATATCCGAACTCCTTAAAGGCGGGAAGCTCTTCCGGTTTTGACCATTGCCAAGTCAGCGTGATGGTTTTTTTCAGCGAGACCGCCTGCAGATTAAAGGGGGTTGGGAGTTCGTTGCGAATGTCGCTGTGAGACTTGGACCATCCCGAAGGGCATGGCAAATGGCAAAGGGCAAATGTGAAAAGGAAAATGGATAAGCCCTTTGCCCTTGGACCTTTACCTTTTGCCATGGGCCATGCCTTAGGGGGTCAAAGTGGAGACGTCGGGGTACTGATCGCGAAGGCCGGAATCCAGGCTGATCGCTTTCTCGTAGGCCGCGGAGGCTTTCTGAGGATGGCCTTGTTTGAGATGGATCCGCGCGATGTTTAAATTGATTTGGGCGTCGCTCGGATCTTTTTCCTGGGCCTCCGTATAGTTGGACAAGGCGGTGTCCATGTCATCCTGGAGAAATGCCAAGTTTCCCAGATTGTTGTAAGCGGCTGAGACCGTGGAGGGATCGTTCCGAGCCTTCATAAAATACCCTTTGGCTTCATCGAAGTGTCGGTATTCGACGGCCAAAAAACCGAGGCGGAGCCAGGGCATTCCTGAGGCCGGCGTTTGGGCGGAAGCTTGTTTCCCCACGGCCAGGCTCGTTTGCCATTTGAGATCGACCAGGGCCTTCCAATCCGGCAGAAACTTCGCTTCAATCGCGTCCAGCTTTGGGGCCGTGGCTGTGGATCCCACATCCGGCAAGGTGGCTGGTTCGAATGTTCTCCAGGCCAAATGGATATCGATGGGGTGGACCTTGCCCT
>JAYWEN010000133.1:0-4523 GCA_043779245.1 Elusimicrobiota bacterium
CAGTCATATTGGAAGTTTGTCGTTTGATGCGCGCCACGCCCTGAATGAAGTGAAGGCAAAAAGACGACAGGATATTCCAACCCTTTTGCTTTGTGGATCGTGAGGAGGCGGACCGCGTTGTAATTCTCATCGGCGAGTGGGCTTTCCCCTTCGATTTTGTCATCGGCAAAAAATTCCTCGAGTTTGGCGAGCAATAGTCCCATCGTGGTGAGGCCCTCGGACGCAAAGCCTTCTAAGAGACGACGAAGCTTGAGCAGATTGGCGACGGTTTGATCCCCGTGATAGGAGCGGGCGGCCAGTTCCAGACTGAAGGTGGTTTCAAAAATGAAATGCAGCACGTCCGCTAGTGGTTCTCGCCCCAAACGATCAGTGATCGTGCGGAGCCATTTGGCTGGAGCGGCTTCTTCCAGTGTGTCGGCTTGGCGGCGCTTTAAGATTTCTTGATCGGTTAATCCGCCGCGAGGACCGCGCAGAAACCCAACGAGCGACAGCAGATCCGTCGGATCATCGGCGGCGCGCAGCAAATTTATAAAGTCCGTCACTTCTGGAGTCGTGAAAAAATAACGTTCACTTTCAACCGCAAAGGGAATGCCATGACGACGGAGCGCTTCAATGAAACGATCCATCGGGCTGTACGATCGGAAAATGAGAGCGATGTCTCGATAGAGCAGAGGGCGCCTTACGCCTTCTCTCGGATCGTAAATGGTTTGCACTCCAATAGACGCTTTAATCCAGCGCGCCGCATGCTCGGCCTCTGTCGCCTGCGCGTCTTCCACCGATTGGGGTTCAGGAGATTCGGCCATCCAGATTTCTACGTTCTGAATTGGGTGCGCCAGATCGCGCGCATGATGCGGCTTTACCGAAACGTAGGGCGGCGAGACTTCGGCGATCGGCTGGATGATGTTGTCAAACGCCTGATTCACAATTTGAATAATCTGCGCCTGGCTGCGGTAATTCACCTGGAGCGTTTCCTGAACCCCGCCTTGGTCGACCAATAGTTTTCCGATGCGTTCATAGGCCGCAATATCCGCGCCGCGGAAACGGTAAATGGATTGCTTCGGATCGCCGACGATAAAAAGCTTTCCCTGCTCGAGCTGAACCTGGTCCCAGGATTCGGCATGCGGTCCTTCTTTTTCCGCGAGATACAGCAAGAGCTCGGCTTGAAGCGGGTCGGTGTCTTGGAATTCATCAATGAGAATAAGCCTGATTGTTTTCTTCAGTGCGGCCCTGATCTCTGGATTATTGCGGACCAGCTCGCGCGATAAATAAAGGAGGGCCGAATGTGTCAGGCAGCCTTCAGACAAAAGAGTTTGGCGGAAATGGCGAACAAACGGTTCAAGAATCTCGGTGAGGAGAGAGAGGAGTTGATCCCCGCGCCCAAGTATATTTTTAGATATGGATTGAAGTAATTTAAGTTGTCCAATATCCGTTTCATTCCATTGTTTTGTGACGGCCACACTTTGCAGGAGTGTGTCTTTTAGGGTGTCATCCCCGAGTGTCTCTATCGGGGATCCAGTGTCTTTTTCAAACGCCGCTGGATCCCGGCTTACGACCTGCCGGGATGACGTGTAGATCTGTTTCCCAATTATTTCTTCACAGGCTCGAGCCACTCTGTCTGCTTTTTGATCATTTGGATGCTGCCGGATCAGGTCTCTTGCGAGTTCGTGATAGGGCTTTAATTGTTTGGCGAGATCCTTTTCTGTGATTCGTACTTTGTCGAGCGGAACTTCAAAGTCGGAGAGACTCCGCGCAGCGCCTTCAATATCCATGAGATTAATGCGCCCAAGAAGTTCGAGCCATTGAACTTCGCGCGGCGGCTTTTCGCCAAGCTCAACAGCGAGCCAGCGCGGCCATTCGCGACGGAAGAGGTCATCAAATCTTAACCCCTTGTCATCAATCGAAGCTTCGGGGTCAATCCCGGCCGCCAACGGGAAACGCTTCAGAAGAGAAAAAGCGAACGAGTGAATGGTCGAAATATTGGCGCGATCAAGCACGTTGGTGGCGGCTTCGGCCAGTTGCTTGAGATCTGTGAGCGACAAAATGGGCTCGGGCGATGGCCACCAAGGTTTTTTACGCAAGTCATCGATTGTTGCAGCCTGGAGGACGTCATCCAATGCGCTCCCAATTCGGTCTTTAAGTTCACCAGCCGCTTTGTTGGTGAAGGTCAGGGCCACTATGGACTCCAAAGGAAGCTGCCTGATGAAGAGAGCCTGGAGAACGGCCTTCACAAGCCTGGTCGTCTTCCCAGTCCCAGCGCCCGCTTCTATAAGGAGATTGCGTTCGCTAGCCACGGGTCACCTTCTCTTTCTTCTTTTCAAGAGGCGGGGCAGTTCGTGCCAGCTTGTCATTAATTCGGACTCTCAAAGGGTCACGTTCGGCTCTGATGCGGGTCGGCATATGTTCTTTTCGGCAAACCTTTGCGAAGTCACAGCGGGCACAATATCCATGTTCACCAATGCTCGGTTCAATGTAAAACATTCCTTTCTCAATGATTCCAATGAGTTCTTTCAAGTTCTCTGTGAAGACTGGAGCGCTCGGACTTGTCCAGAAATCAGCTGTCAATGTTTTCTCCGTAGCCTCTTCATCCGTTTCTCTGACGGGCCGAAGGGTCGCATCGGTCCCGGTGGCGGGATGTCCTAGTGTCTTTTGAGCAAAGGGTCCGGCTAGACCCAAGTAGACTGGAAGCTGAAGAAACTTGCCTTGGATCAGATGAGTTTCGATTCGTCCAGTCCAAGGCTTTGGTTTACCACTTTTGTAATCCACAACCCGAACTTCTCTTAAGCCTTCCGATTCCCTGACATCCATGCGATCGGGCTTCCCGAAGAAGCGATAAGTGAGGGGTAAAGGGAGCGTGCCCTCGAGCGGTTGCTCGAACCATTGCGGTCTAAATCCGGAGGCGGAAAATTCCGCGATATCACTTTTAATAAATGCGAGTAGTTCTTGATAAATAAGTTTTTTAATCGCTTTAAGCGCCAGTGGATAAATCGTTGATAATTGATCCGCAGATTCGATAAAGCACCCTTCGAGACTCTCATTGAGCTGCTTAACGAGTTCTAAATCAGTTCCGGGAAAGCCTAGGTCCCGGCAGGTTGTGTAGAACAACTCCAGGGTCCTGTGGAAAAGTTTCCCCAATGCTTTGGGTGATATTTCCCCATCTGGACCCATCTCTTCGGGCGGCTTGATGCGCAGGACATTGGCTGAATAGTACTGGTGCGGACATTCGGCCAGATCCTCAAGGCTTGTGGGTGAGAAAGGCTTACTCAAGACAGTCTTGAGCAGGCTCAAGTCCTCAATGTGACCATCGTATTCCCCCACTCCGGGCCGGAAGCGCTCAAGGGCATGATGGGCCGCGAGAAGTCGGTCGTATTCAGGAGCATTCCACCGCAACGCTTTGTAAATCTCTTGAGGATTGAGGTGAGCGCGGTTCATTAGGAAAGACAGCTCTTTGGGCGTCCAGGAGAGCGGCGCCCGATTCTCAAACTTGGCGGCAAACGAGCGGCGAAGGCTTTTCGGAGCGGGTGCTCCGGCTTCGCGTTCCAGCTTTTTGAGATAGGCGGACGGAATCAGCGCTTTTCCGTTCTCATCCGAGCGTTGGGTCAGCAGGTAGACGTTATCGGTGGCCGATTGCCTCGTGATCTCAAACAATAGCTGCTCTTCCTCGTATCCATCCAGCTTACGTCCTAACCTGGCGCCGGTGGCCTGAGCGAGGGCTGAGCGCGCGCCATCGGACAAGAAAGGGTCTTCGCGAATAAGACGCGGGAATACCTTTTCGTTCATGCCTGGAATAAAAACAGTTCTAAAGGAAAGGCCACGAGCCTGCTGAACCTCGAGGACCTGGACTCCCCGATGCGGCTTCTCTGTGGCCGGAATCTCCAGCGTTTCCAACTTCTCGCCGAGCCTCTCGATAAACGTTTTGCGGTTTACGGTTTCACCCAGGCGGTCTAAAATGTCCAAATCGTCAATAGCACCGGTTATCTGAGAAAGGAGGGCTAGCTCAAGGGGATTGGCATCGTGCGGCAAGCGGATGCTTTCGACGAGCAACGCTTTCGCCCATAGAATGTGTACAGCCCAAGACGATTGATCGATCGTTCCCTGGATATCGTCGTGAAGGATACTCTTGATCGGTTGGGCGGAATTAAAATACGGAGATTTTCGTAGATCCTCTTGGATCGTCTTGGCATTGGGCAATCGCCGATCAAAAGTAATGAGCGCGCGCACGGTTTTTATTAAGGGTTGCGAACCGGCGGACTCGAGCCGTGAGCAGTTGTAAGGAATATGATGCGCCGAGAAAATCTCGCGCAGCGGCAAAAGGTAGGGTGCGAGGTTTCGAGCGACTACGGCGATAGCGTCGAATGAAACGCCGTTATCGGCCAGTTTCAAAATTTCTTTTGAGATTAACCATACTTCGTCCCGTGAGCCGGAGCATGACCAGACGTCGGTGGTCACGTGGTACGTGGTAGGTGATAAGAGAACCTTGTTGCCGACGACTGTTTCATTTCGTCCCACGTGGCTCACTTTGCTCA
>JAYWEN010000134.1:0-3301 GCA_043779245.1 Elusimicrobiota bacterium
ATGGGGAAGAAACACATTCATGAGATTGTCAAAGCGAGTGCGCCAATCGTCATTGACTCCGTTCTTGCGCAGGCGTATCGCCAAACTTTCCAATGTAAAAATAACAGCGGCATGATCGTTGCGGAGTTGATGGATTAGACCCCGATCGGGGATGCGCTTATCGTTATCCAGGATACGGTAGTAGGCTTCTTCGCTTTTAAAATGCTTTTGTACGGACGTTTGGAATCGAATTAAAGCATCGGTGAGCAGCTTAACATCGCCTTCGACAGCGGTTTTAAAGTCCGCGGCAAGTTTGCGTAATGCGATGTGATCGGATTGAAGAGTGTCGTGAGGGTTCATCAGTTAAACTTTTCCAGTGGGACCGATGGGGGTCGAACCCATGACCCTTCGCTTAAAAGGCGAATGCTCTACCACTGAGCTACGGTCCCACTTGAAAAATTGAACGACGGAGCAAATTTTTTGTAGCGGGTTAAGTGCCATGCCCCCAACGGGATTCGAACCCGTCCTACCACCTTGAAAGGGTGGTGACCTAACCACTAGTCTATGGGGGCATGTCACACCCGCTACAAAAAATTTGTCCTTCCCATCCTACCACCTTGCCCGCCACTACGTCCTGGCGGGTCCGCCTAAGCCTTAGTGGCGGAAAAGGGTGGTGACCTAACCACTAGTCTATGGGGGCAAAATGAGTTTCAAAAGCCAATACAACCCCGTGATTCTAGCAAAAACCCAAACGGTGGCGGGGCGTGACCATTTATGTTAGACTAAATTAGTCATGAAATCTGCGAAAGAACCTCAGCAGCCCGAACATTCAAAGGACCCCATCGCTCTCATGCGTGCGATGGGATTGCCTGTAGTCCCGGGAGCGCAATATCTCGCCGATACTCCAACCAAAAAAAATCCTGCGCCGCTTCAAGAAGTTCAACGTCTTTTATCCAAACTCAAAGAATCTTTAGGCGTGGAAGTGCGTCGGTTACGCGACGCCTCATAAACGTGCAAGGTCTTGCCGTCGCAGGCAAATCGATTCCTCCCGTGTCTGGGCTGTATTTTTTTGACACGAGCGCTCTTCTCAAACGCTACCAAGCAGAAGCCGGAACCGATCTTGTCAATGCGATCTTTGAATCCCCTGAGTGCTACCTCTACGTCTCGAGTTTTACTCTTCTAGAAACCGTGTCCGCGTTGGACAGGAAAAGCCAAGAAAAACTTCTTTCTCAAGATAACTTGTCCGTGATCCTGGAACGTTTTTGGGCAGACCTCAAAACAGAACGGAAAGCCATCGTTGAAATTCATGACAGCCATTTGAAGCTGGCGAAGAATCTCATCTTAGCGCATCACCTCCGTCCGCCGGATGCTTTAATTCTCGCGCAATCGCTCATCCTCAAAGGGTGGCCTGCTGAAGAAGGTGCTTTTGTTTGTTCGGACCTAAAATTGATAGCCGCCGCCCAAGCCCTAGGCCACCGCGTCATAAATCCAGAAGCACTCGAAAAATAGTCTTGTACGTAGACTTGAATGCAGACGCTTTTGCATCCCTACCTGCGGGTGTTGGCCCTGAGCGAGAGAAGCGAGCCGAAGGGCGCCATCCCGACCGCCGGACCGGCTGGACAAAGGACGGGATATCAGCGAAGTTTGGAGCGCACCCCTAAAAAGGGCGTATCAAAATGGGTCTTAAATTCAATTAATTCTGACCGTCGAAGACGTTTGAAACTTTTCATCATATCGAAAACCAGCCGATAAAATACACGAGGGCACAATAAAAACGTGGACCAATTGGGCAACAACCTTTTGGCCTGTTCCTGGCTCTCAATCTGACGTAAAATAGATAACGTTAGATTACACAAATAGGCGCACTCTGATATTGCATGTCAAATATTGCAAGGGCGTTTGACCGGCATTCCACGATGAACAAAACAACAACATACATTGTCGCAGGATTGCTCCCCTGTTTGATCGGTGATCCGATCTTGGGTGTTGCGTGTCCACAAGTGTCGGGTACTCCAAAAGTCGCTATTCTTGAATCTCCGTTTCAGACAGAGGCGCTGGGTCTTGCCTCCGGCGTCATCGCGACGCACCAACCGGGTGATTTCGCTTCCCAATTCTTAGAATTGACTGCCTCTCAGACTTCCCTGGAGCCATCACCTCCTGGGGACGTCCTAAAAATAGAAACCCGGGAGGGTCGCAACGCACTCGAGCTCGAAGTCGAGGATATTATCGGCACTTTGCAGGATGTAGAGGATATGGGCGTCGGAATGGCCTCTCGGATGGTAGAACGCCTTTCTGGCATTCCCCTTGCAGAATGGGACCTTACAGAATGGGAGCAGAATATCGTCGACATCCTATATGATCACGATTTCGACCATCCAATGGTGATTTTGGCCGCCGTCAGAGATAGTAAGCTATATATCGTACAACGGGAGATTATAGGGAGAATTCATCCGGCCTATGATCGCGCCATTCTTCGTTTACGAGAGGCCGATCCGTTTTATACTTTGGACGAAAAGGGACATCAACGGTTTGTCGATTTCATGGATAGCCAAGTCGAGGCGGTTGTTCGTCAATATGCCTTTGGCGATTTGAGAAATTTCAGACTGACGAGAGAGATATTGCAGGTCGCGCAAAACAGAATCCAAGATGATGCCGTGAGAACCTTTTTGGCAACACTGCGCTCCGCTGCATGAAGCACCACGTTGAATCGTTTAGCTCTTCTCTACGTTCCGCCCTCCTAAAACGCACGAACTCCCCTAAATCATAGCCAAGCCCCCCTGCGCGTCCGATCGTTCAAATTTACCCCGTTAAAGCGGCCTGCGGTCAGAAAAAATAAATATTTCGGGTGTCCAGACTCAAACCTTTGAGAAGGTTTTTGCCCTAAGTAATGGGGGATATTTTCGCAACAGCGGGAATATTTGGAGCTCGCTCGGCTCTAACCTTATATAATTCTCTTTCAATCCTCATAAACGCATGAATATTTCAAACAAAGTGGCCTGGATCTGCGGCGGAACTCGCATGGGCGAGACGATCGCAAAAGTTCTTTCTCAGCTAGGATGCCAAATCGTCCTCACCTACCGACACTCACGCCAACCGGTCGAAGACACTGTTGAGCGACTGCGTAAAAGCGGTGTTGAAGCCTTTGCACTACCCTGCGATATCAATCGACAGACTGCCATTAATAAAACCTGCCGCGATATTATTCGGCGGCTCGGCCGCCTCGATATCCTTGTAAACCTCGCCTCGATTTATGAAAAATCGTTTTTGGCTAAGACGGTGGAAGTGTCTGCTGATTGGGATGCTCATATGAATGCCAATGCGA
>JAYWEN010000135.1:0-2337 GCA_043779245.1 Elusimicrobiota bacterium
GCCCCAGCGCTGAAAGGATGGACGTGAAAAGTTGGAGAGCAGGTAAGGCGCGCGAGAGTCCTAACGGTAATCCAATCCCCTTCCAAAAAATAAATCCGAAGAATCCATACAAGAGGTGGTTGGCATGAAAAAAGTAGGCGGGTTGTCCTAGCTCAAGCGCCGCGGCGCAGGCGACGCCGTCAAAATTCCAGGCACAGGACGGAATGCTCGCGTACAGCGCAAGCGGCAGCACGAAAGCTAACAGTAAGATCAAAGGCGTACGAGATGATCGGCTTGGAGGCCCCGCAGCATGTTGCGCGTATCGATGACCAGGCTGGAATGCTCCAGAATCTCTTTGGGGTTAAAAACGCTATGGGCCGTGGTGACAATGACCGCATCGGCTTCTTTGAGCAGTTTGGTGGAGTAAGGTTTCCCAACTAATTTATGGTCTTCCACGAAAATCCAAGGCACGTAAGGATCATGAAAGCTTACATGGGCTCCCATTTGTTGAAGCAGGTGAATGATATCGAGAGCCGGAGATTCGCGCATGTCAGAGACATTGGCTTTATAGGCGACTCCCAAGACCAAAATCTTCGAACCATTGATCGATTTCTTGCGGCCGTTCAACGTCCGCATGATCTTCTGCAAGACGAAATCGGGCATGTGAGAATTGATCTCGCCTGCGAGCTCAATAAAGCGCGCGGAAAAATTAAGCGATTTCATTTTCCAGGAAAGGTAGTGCGGATCAATTGGAATACAATGGCCGCCGAGTCCGGGTCCTGGGTAGAACGGCATAAACCCATAAGGTTTTGTGGCCGCCGCTTCAATGACTTCCCAAGCACTCAAATTGAGTTTGTCGCAGATCATCATGATCTCGTTCACGAGTCCGATGTTCACAGCGCGAAATGTGTTTTCCAAAATCTTGGTCATTTCGGCGGCCTCGGCGCTCGAGACGGGCACCACTTGCTTCACCACTTGGCTGTAGAGGATCACGGATAAGTCCTTGCACGCAGGAGTAAGGCCGCCCACTACTTTTGGTGTATTGGGAAGCTTGTACTGTTTGTTCCCTGGATCAATGCGTTCGGGTGAGAAGGAAAGAAAGAAGTCCACTCCCACTTTCATGCCCTTCAATTCCAAAATCGGAAGGACATTGTCTCGCGTTGTTCCGGGATAGGTCGTGCTCTCTAGGACAATCAGCTGTCCTTTGCGCAGCGTGTGGGCGATTCTGCGCGTGGCTTGATCGATATAGGAGATGTCGGGATCTTTCGTCTTGTTGAGCGGAGTTGGAACGCAGATGATGATCGCGTCCATGTCTCGCAGCTTGAGGAAATTCGTCGTGGCGGTCAGGCGGTGACTTTTGACCAGATCGTGGATATCCTGGCTCTCAATGTCTCCGATGTAGGATTTTCCCGCCAAGAGGGACTTCACTTTGGAGCCATCCACCTCAAAGCCCGTCACCGCAAATCCGGCGCGTGCAAATTCGCACGCGAGCGGCAACCCGACATAGCCCAAACCCAAAATTCCGATTTTCCCCGAGTGGGATTGAAATTTCTTTTTTAATGTTTGAAAAGTCATTGGTCCGCTATTATAGTTTAAAACGTGAAAACCGTGAATGCTGGACATATCCGTCCGTGACGGTCACGTGGTCGGATTGATTAAATGTATGGGTTCTAGAAATGGCTGGGTGCCACGTGGGTTTTAAAGTGCGGACCTCTTCTTCGCGATAGTCCTCCATCGAGAGTCGGACGATTTTCTGAATGATTATCGCCGAGCCATATTGACCGGAACCATCCTGAGCGGGTCGAAACCAGTGCTCTTTTTCCTTAAAGAGTTTTCCCGCCGGCCGCGCGCCTCGAACATCGGACTTGACAGGGTTGCCCACGTGGGCGGTCCACGGACCCAAGGGGGTCTCCGCGAAATACAGATGGAGCTCATCGCTCGAATAGGTGCCGGGAGCCTGCAGCGATACAAACATCCACCAGCAGCCATCGATTTCTTGGACCGTCGCATCGGCCGCACGAACGCCTTCGAGGAGAACTTTTTCCAGAATCCATTCTGTAGGGAACAAGCGACATTTGTAAAGATCGACTGTGCCGTGATCGGAACATTCAGGAATCATGTAGACCTGTCCCGAATACTCGAATACGCAGGGATAAGATAAGTGGTAAGGCTGCTCGAGCACTTTCCCCAAGTATGTTCGTTGCCCAGTGGCTGAGATCTCCAAGGCAGAGATATAGCCTTTCTGATTGCGGAATTCACATTCCTCAAAAAAGACGATCGACCGATTGTCTTTTTCAAAAATAAAAGGATCCGCCCAAAACCGGTCGGCCGGTGGAACGAGAAGTTCGTACGCAGGGC
>JAYWEN010000136.1:0-1727 GCA_043779245.1 Elusimicrobiota bacterium
GGTTCCCATAGTACTCATAGTAGCTCCTTGGGCGGGAGAACGCCATCCGTCAGAAAAACTTACTCTTAAGCGGCTGTCCTGTTTTTGGGGAGTATTTTATTCCTCCACAAGTCCCCCCTCCACATCCGATACATCATAGTCTCCAACAATCCCCCTTCGCTACGTGGCAAAGGAAAAATCCAAACGATGTCGTGGTGGAAAATCCTTGATAGAATCTCCGAATGAATAGGTTTTGTTTTTCCTCATAGACACTTTGGAACATGAAGATATGCAGCAGGCTCTACAAAATTGATTACGCTTCAGAGCATGCCTGAAGATGCAGAAATTGATATCGAGAATGAGTTTCTAAAACACAAAATGTAAGAGGAAAATAGGAATGCAAACGACTGATATTTTAGACCTGGTGCTGGCGTCTGCGGGAAATCGTTTTTTACGGCACGCGTTTGAAAAGGAATGCGATGCCCTCGGCGAACCCATGGGGATGGCTCTGGACCATGACCGACCTGAACGCTCTCCCGTCGTTTTTAAAGTCCATGAGAATTTCATCTTTTGGGAAACCTGGAGAAACGAGCAGGTTAGGATGGGGGCGCTATCTTTTGGCCTTGCCACCCTGACTCAGCTTTCTCGTCCATCGGGCATGCCGGACGCTTCGGAAATTCCGGAGTCCGCCTATCGTGCATTTCAGGGAAGTACGGAAATTCTTATGACCGTTTCATTCGCGAATCACACCGAAGCCTGGGCACCCCAGACACGCTCTCCGAGACAAACGGACCTTACCGTTCAAGACATTCGAACGTTTCTGTGTGAGTCTCAAGCCGCGGATCGGTTGAAGGCCATGATGCTTTGGGAAAATGCGCATAACTTGCATTTTTATGAGTCGCCGAATTGGCTCTCAGCTCTCGGCCAACTCCAAAAAGCTGAAGGCGATGACGCACCGGAGAATTTCGTGGCCTTGCTGGGACATTGGGACGCATTTGCCCAGTCGATCTCCTATGAACGCGTCGAGAGGTTTGTGAAAACGTTTGGAAGTTGTTGCTACAACGGCCGCACACATAAGGCAGAAGGCGAACGTTGGTCTACTCTCTACAACACGCATCGGGTGGAAACACCTGTTCGGTATGAATACCGCAAAATCGGCTCTTTTGCTCGAATCTCATCGATGCCCATAGATCTTTCCGCACAATCCAGTCGCTTGACGCAATGTTTAAAAGAAATCTCTGTTTTCGCGAGTAAAAATAATTTGCCGGAATGGGCTGATTTCTTTACCAGAGCCATTGCGCTTTTATCTGGTCCGATTCCTGAAAAACCCGAATTCCTGATTCAACCTTTGCGCGTCCTCCATGCCAAACCTGCATTAATTCAAACTCTGGCGGCCGCGGTCGACGCTTCGCATGCGTTTGGCGGCATGGGCACCTGGAGCGACGTGGGGTTGACGGGGGGAGACTATGAGCGTTTATCCATGCAACTGCTTCAGGCAATCGATCAAACGGTGCTTGTCGCTTCACAGGTTCTTCAAGAGGAATAATAAGGACTCTACCGGTTTAAGCGCGTTGTTCGTGAAAGGCGCGATAGTCCCCCTCGCGCTTTAATAAGGGTTTCTTGGTAATCACGAGTCTTTTTCATGATGGGCTGTTTTGTCCCCATCCGTTTCGCCAGTTCCCCCTGAGTGATCCCCATTCGTTCTCGAATCTTTGCGATCATGATGGACAGTTCGCCACCACCTAAAC
>JAYWEN010000137.1:0-2178 GCA_043779245.1 Elusimicrobiota bacterium
CGGTGCCCTCTCCCGTCGGGAGAGGGACGGCTTCAGCCCAGGGTGAGGCGACCCTAAGCCATGTTCCCGATTTTTACACCTACGCCCGACGCCACACGCGAGATCTTCAGGTTGGCCCCTTTAAAATGGGCGGCGAAAATATCGTTCGCGTATTCAACGATTTTTCACCTTGGCTCGCGGGCGAAGCCAGCGCCAAGGACAAAGCGCTGAAAATTCTGGGTCTCCTCGAAGAACAACTCCATACGGGCAAAGACATGGTGCCCGAAGTCATTGAATGGCCCGTCACCGATCGTGCCTCTCTCGAAGCGCTGCAGGCTTGCCGCCGCGCGCTCGGCGGGGAAACGTCCCGCCTCGCCTTCTTCGGACGATTTTCTGAGCTATCGCTTGCGAAGGAGGGAATGGCGAGCGTACACATCGCGCAATTCGCAGCCCCTCGAACGATTCCCGATCAGGAACGGATTGATCAATTTAAAGATTTCCTGCGATCCGCCAAAACCGCGAACGTCACCGTCATGCAGGAGTCTGGACCTTGTCACAAAGGCTATCTTTCTCCAGCGCGCAATCTGCTGCGGGGGCTCGAAATCTGCGAAAAAGAAGGCATCTCCAATTTAATTTTGTCGCTCAACTTGCCGACTGTGCATCAGACGATCGCTAACGTACGCCTGGCAGTGGCCCTACTCCGCGATCGCGAAGCAAAAGGGCTCGCGGGTGATTATCCAATGCATCTGCGCTTTCCTGGGCAGACGAATGTGGATGACAATCGAATCCGAGCGTCGATCGCCTTTGGCTCGCTCTTGTGCGAAGGAATCGGGGACAGCGTTCAGACAGGTTTGGGAATCGAGCCAACAAAAGATCTGGAGCTGATCTACAACATTCTGCAGGGAGCCGGCGTCCGCATCACCAAAACGGAATTTGTCTCTTGCCCGTCCTGCGGCCGCACACTTTTCGATCTTCAGACCGTGACGGAGCGCATCAAAGCGAAGACCGGCCACTTGAAAGGCGTCAAAATCGCCATCATGGGCTGCATCGTCAACGGCCCCGGTGAAATGGCCGACGCCGATTTCGGCTACGTCGGCGGTGCCCCCGACAAAATCAATCTCTACGTCGGCAAAGACTGCGTCGAAAAAGGCATCTCCTTCGCTGAAGCCGATGACCGCCTGATCGGCCTCATCAAAACCCATGGCAAGTGGGTTGAGCCCCGATAGAACGCCGTTTGGTCCAAACGGCGTTTGCCCCAAACGACGTTTGATTCAAACGCCGTTCAACCATCTCTCCAAAAATTAACGAATAAAAATCCTCCAAAAGCCTCTAAGAGATATGAGCTCTATGAGGACTTTCAATAAAATCGAAGATATTCGTGTCTGGCATTTAGCGCAAGATTTTACGCGCCAAATTTATGCCGCCTCAAACCATACGCATTTCGCCAAGATCCTTCCTTAAAAGACCAACTCCGGCGCGCCGCCGTATCAGTAGTTTCAAATATCGCCGAAGGATTCGAAAGGGAGGGGAACAAAGAGTTTGTGCAATTCTTGTCCCTGGCGAAAGGGTCAGCGGGTGAAGCTCTCTCTCAGCTTCATGTAGCACAATCTCAAAACTATATCGACTCGGAAGCTTACTTTAAGTTGATTCAAACGGGAGGACTGACTATAAAGATGCTAAAGAGTTTGATGGATTACTTGAGAACGACTTCGATTCGTGGAATCAAATTTAAACGTTATAAATAGGTCTAGCTATCGACTTTTCGCATGTATCAAAACCCTCCTCAAAATCAGGCATTTTCTTCCGTCGAGGCAATGATCTGGAAATCAGAAACTCAGAATCCACTGTTTTTGAGACAATCTGAAGTGTTCAGATCAGCAGGATAAGTATTTAACTCGATTGTAACAATGGAGTGCTACCCTTAATTATTACCATGAAGATTGGATTTTGTGGCCTGTTCGTAATGGCATGCCTTCCCATGGTTGGTATGGCCGATATGTCGAATGGCGGTCCCACTCCAACCACAAATGTTTATTTTGGAGCCTATGGCGGATACCACTTTTCAAGTAAAAACGCTGATGGAGGCGCGACATACTATGGAACGTTGGGTTACGCACCCTGCAATTATTTTTCCTTCAATTTTCAGGCGGGACAACTTTTCCCTTCTCCCCCATTTTTCAGCGAATTTCAAAACTCCAC
>JAYWEN010000138.1:0-9405 GCA_043779245.1 Elusimicrobiota bacterium
ATGGTTATGCGCTATCTCCCAAACTGTCGCTGGGCGCAAACGCCAAATTTATTCATCAGACACTGGATTCCATTCGCGCCAACTCTTACGCGGCCGATGGCGGTATTTTGTACGACACCTTCTGGCATGACGTGCGCCTTGGCGCCTCGGTGCTTAATCTGGGATCTAAGCCTAAGTTTGTAAATGAATCGGATCCCTTGCCGACCACTTATCGCTTAGGGGCGAGCGCGCCATTCTTCTCGCGCAAGCTTCTTGTGTCGAGTGATTTGATTCTTCCACGAGATCATCAGCTAGGTTTAGCTCTGGGTGGGGAATACACGCACATTCTTAGCCGAGGAATTTCGGCGGTCGCGCGCAGCGGTTATCGCACGGATTCAGACGTCTCGGGCTTTAGCGGAATGTCCATGGGCGGCGGACTTATCGTCGGCCGCGCCGCCTTCGATTTTGCCTGGGTGCCGTTTGGCGATCTGGGGAACGCCTATCGCTTTTCTCTGCACGTCAAATTCGGCCAGCCCGACCAAAAAAACCTCATGAGCGTCACTTCAACCAAACAGGTCTCCGCTAACCCCACCCGCGACCCCGCCCTCGAACAACTCCTCTCGCTCTAAAAAATTCCTCATCCTGGTGCGTCTTTCGAACGTTACGAAAGAAGCAACCTAGACGTTCTTTCGAAGCGTTCGAAAGACGTAATGGAATGAATATTTTTGGTCCAAAGTGCCTCTAAGGGAAGACGGACATTATTCTAGGAGGCCAAGATGCCGACATACCGAATCCAGACGACTGAAGCTCCCTACCACGTCTTTTCACGAGGAAACAATAAAGACCCAATTTTTTTTGATGAAAGAGATCGACTTGTTTATTTAAAGATCCTTCGACTCTCGAAAGAAAAGTTTGATTTCAAATTGTTTGCCTATTGCCTCCTGGAGAATCATTTCCATCTTTTTCTTCAGATGCTGAAGGATTCCAAAATTTCGAAGCTGATGCATTTTGTGCAGCTTCAATATGTCTCCTACTTCAATAAAAAATATCACCGCGTCGGGCACCTCTTCCAAGGGCGATTCCACTCACTGCTGGTTCAGACGGATTTGTACTTCCAAACCGTCGAACGGTATATCCACCTCAACCCGGTGAAAGCCGGGTTGGTCAGCAATCCACTCGACTACCCGTGGAGCAGTTACCGCGCACGTTTTCAGCCCGGCCAGGATTGGGTTGATCATCAGTCCGTTTTGGAGTATTACGGCCGTTCAGAGGAACAACAGCGAACGAACTACAGAGTCTTTACTGAAGACGGAATTTCGAAACCACAAGAATGGAGCCAAGCGTTCTTGTTGAAGAAGCTCTACCATGGCGAAGCCTCTTGGTTCGCGAAACTTCGCGACCGGCAATCGACCCTAGTTCTGGCATAAGTTCAATCCTAGCGCGCCTTTCAAACTGTTCGAACGGCGCGTTGTAGTGCGTCTTTCGAACTGTTCGAAAGAAGCACTACGGAGCCGATTTGAACGGCGCGACCGGCAGGGGCCCGACCTCGAACAACTTCTTTCACTTTAATCAGCGGACTAGTTTACACCCGGTTCATAAATCGGAAACATGTTTGTAACACGAGTTGATTACACTTATTGAATGATGCGGTTTGTCTCCCGCTGCCTTACGGTGGCGTTATGCTTTTCCTTGGTCAGTCACGATTTGCCGGCGGCAGTTGGGCCAATCGTTTCGCGTCCAATTATTTCAACGCCAAATATTCTTTTTGCTGAACAGGCCATCACCGCAGGCCTCCTCGACTTTCTGCATTCCTTTTCGCGAAGCGGCTCGCTCGCCACGATCGCGTTGACGATGGCTCTTGTGCAATCTCCCGCACGACTCGCGGCACAAACTTCCTCTCAAACGGGGTCTGACCCCAACAACGTACAGGAGACCACCCCAAAGAATCAATTAAACGCATCAATGGGCCTGCCTACCGGCAGGCAGGGACAAGTCCCCAATGATGCGTTTAAATCGTCGTTGGCGGCTCGGCGAGCGACACGTCAGGTGCGGCGCGAGCAGCTTAAAGCGTCTCTCATTCGAATGGCGCCCGCGGCGATGCTTTTGATTGGAGTAGCTTCGGTCATTTATGGATGGGCCACAGGAGATCAAACCGCAATGGATCATGTTGCCACAGCTTCGCTGTTTGGTTTGTGGGGAAAGAAGCCAACGCCTGGTCATGTTTTAACTCAAATGGCGGAAGGTTTAAAAGAAGGACCGACTCTTTCATCTCAATTTGATGCCTTGCAAAATGCGGTTGAAGAGGCGTTCTCTCAAAAACAGCTTACGTTGGACGAAATTCAAACGCTCACGGTCGATTGGAATCGACGTGTGTTCGTTCCAAAACATTTAATTATGGTGGGAACTCTTAAAGGATTTGAGTTGTATCGCATCATCGGCAATTCCAAATCCACTCAAGATAAAGGCGAACCAGCCATTAATATTGTTCGACCCATTACGCCTGATCCAAGCCATCTCTCTGAGCTACCCATTTCGTCATATGCTCCTGGCGAGTATGTCACTATTCGTGCGGATGTCATTGACCATTATTATTCTGTAGACCTCTTGCCCCTCCTCAAGGGACCTCTTCCTCTGCCTCACCGGTTCAACTCGGCTCCTCCATATATTCGCGAAATTGTTCATGAGGTATTAAACCTACAACATCTTTTCGCCGTGAGAGCTTTTCGTGACCGCACTGAACAAGAAAGGCAAGCCATTTTACAGAAGAGCGCTGTATCGTACGCGCAGGAACTTCTCGAACTATCGCGTTTAAGTCTGAGATCGATGAGTAATCCAATTGGTGGAGAAGAGCGGTTGGCTCAGCTACGTTCTATGTGGTCCTCAGATCCTTTTTATAGTATCGTGCAAATTCTCCAGACAGCTGTAGCAGAGATTGGCCCATCACAAACGCTGCCCGCCAAGGAAATGATTGCCGATTTAACCGGGGGCGGAGACTACATGCGTATGCTCCGTTACTTACGCACAAACGTGCTCTTGCTCAGCGAAAAAGAGTTGCGCTCTCAGGTGCATGGCCGCATGTATCTCCCTAGCCGTCAAACGTGGGAAAAAAATCAGGCTCAAACGGGGTCAGACCCCAAAAATTCCACCAAGCCCAATTTAAATTTGCCCGACTCACTCAAAACATATGCCGATGGCAAAAATGCAGTGAGCGTGGATGGGGGCACGGTTCAGGAAGCGCTCGCGAGCCTAATCGCTCAAAATCCTCTCCTGCGTCTGCAGGTGTTCGACCACGATAGGAATCTACGTCCTTATGTTGGGCTCTACCTGAACAACGATTTTGACCACGAGGTCGATCTGAATGCGCCCTTCAACCCTGCTGTCGATATCCTTCACATCGTTCCCAAAATCAACGGTGGCAGCTCCGACGAACATTCCGAGCTTCCTGACAAGGTAACAAATCCAGAAACGGCAAAGGCTGTGAGCCCTGAGGTGCCTACAGAGGATGATATTATCGCCGCCGCCGAGGAGGCTGTCTCCGACATGATCGTTATCGAATTCACTCAGTTAATAACGGCGCAAGCGTTACCAGAAGAAATTGGGCATACAAGCACGGAGGCCGCATTGGACGGTTTCCTCACAGGATACCTGGTGAATGAAGATCCTGAAAAACTATCGACAGATATTCGTAAAACATTTAAGAGAGTGAGTCTCACTGAAGCAAAAATAAGCGCGATTGTGACTCGAATCAAAGAATTAGCCAGCCTTCATGATCGCCTTTCCACATTTTTAATCAAGGCCATTCAGTCCGGTGAAAAGCCAAAGGCAACCCATAAGCGTCTTATTAAGGAGGAAAAGGTATCAGAAAGGCAGGCGCTTGATCTTGTGCAAGGCATTCAAGAAGCACTAGGCATTCAAATGAAGCGTAAGGCCGAGCAGGCTGCTTCACAAAAAACCAAAAATCCACCCGCCTCTCTCGCCTACTGGATTGCACGAGCGATAGGGAAAAATCACTCAGAGGCGGCCTATTGGGCGAGCCATCCGTGGGTGGGCTATCGCGTCGAAGCGCGAATGGGGTATGGACTATCGATTCTCTCCGCTTTTATTCCGCACCTTTATATTTTCCCGATTCTCTTTTGGGTGGCGCATCTTGTTCCGATGGGCATCGCGATGTTGCGAGGTCAACGCGGACCTCCAGGGGTAGGACTCATTGCGCAGTTCACTACACTCATCATGTACAGTTTCACCGGACTTTTTGCTGTCGCCACCGGTTTGCCGACTGAAATCGTACTTCTCATGGCGATAAAATTATCTTCTTTTTCCCACGATGGACACATCCGCTATGACGCAGCTGTTCTTGATGATGAAATGGCGCGTGAGCAATTCGAAAAGACGGGAGAGATCTCTCCTCATTCCGGTGCCATTTGGCCGTCTCGGTTGGTGGGTGGAATCGCTGTCATGGTGTCTTCTGTCGTCTTGCTTTTCTTTTGGTTTGTAAACCCGAACATCATTTTGTCCATTGCCGCCGGTGGATTGTTTCTTGGGGTTTTTCTGATCGCGATCGGATTGGGCTATTCCAATGCCGCGCACAGTCTGATCTGGCCTTTCTATACCGTGATCAGTGGCCGGTGGTCGATGCTTCGGTCCTTGCGTGATTCTCTTGATCTCAAGAAAGGGGAAAGCTTGCTTGAGGTAGGGTCAAGTTCCTTTTTCCCAATCCTGATGAGTCGCGCGGTCAAGGACGGTGTCCGGTACGTCGGCACTGACATCGCTCCCATGGCCGTGCGCATTAATAAAAGGCTGGCATCCTGGTTTGGGCAGCCGAACGCGGAGTATCGAGTGGCTGAGGCGGGTGTCGTCCACGAAGGAGAAACGTTCGATAAAATTTTGGCTGTAAATCCTGTTTATCTTGCTGGCAATAGAGTTGTGGCTCAGAGGCTCTATGCCGCGCTGAAGGAGGGAGGCACAGTCATTGTCGCCTACGATGCGCCGCGATCTCTCTCTGATTTGAGAGTCATGAAAGACGCTGGTTTCGACTATGTGGGGTCTAAGGAAATCTTATTCCTAATTGGCAGTGTGATCCCTTGGTCTCTCGGCCGCACGTATGAATTTAAGAAAATGAAGGCGCCGGTCGTGTCAGGCTCCAGCGCAATCGAAAGGTCTACGCTTTCTGCGCAAGAAAGGCACGAGGTTATTTCTAATAAACAGCTCCGCAAAGACGGCGAGCCCGTTTTATTCTTTCCAAATGGAATGGAAAAGGTGTTCATCTCAGCCCTGCGGCGCAGCCAGTTTCCTGTTGCGGTTAAGGACAAAGACATTCTTGTGGTCCCAGGTTTTGGGATGTATGGATTTGCTTTGGCGTTATTTCATGCCAAGTCGATTGTTGTGGTGGAAAAAGACCCCACGACCATTGCCTGGCTCAAAGCCGTGAGGCGATACTTTGGGTATCGTCGAGAAACCTCTCGGGTGACGGTTGGTGAAATCGCGATCTCCGATGATGAAACATCTTTGAAAGAGAAGTTGCCGCCGGGAGAGTCTCGCCAGCAGGCACTCTTTAAATCCCTGGAAGAAGCGATAAAGGGAAATGCTCCGATGTCTGAAGCGTTTCAAAAAGCTCCGATCTACTTCCAAGTTTCCGATATCGAGAATCTTTCCTCGCAAGCTCAACACCAGGGCCGCTATGACACAGTGATTGTTCCGATGCTTTTAGGCGTGGAGCATGGAGTGGAGTCAAGCCATGAGGCGTTCCAGATCGTTCGAAATCTCCTTTCAGTCCTAAAGCCCGGAGGCAAGATCATGATCTTGCCTGTCAGAAATCCAAAAGGCGCGTTCTTAATTCAAGAAAGGGGAGACGGCGAATTTTTCCGTGCTTTCGCGGAATCCGAATTTAAGTATGAAGAGCAACCGCTGCAGAAGGGAAGCTCGATCATTGTGGGGATTGTATCGAAGAAACCCTTGGTTCTGATTTTATGGGAGCGCTTCAGGAAAGGGATTGTGAAACTAAAGACATTGTGGTCTACTCTGCATCTCCGTTGGCTTCGTAGGCCGGTTGAGCACTCTACGTTGCGTACCCAACTTCCCGCGCCTGACCTTACGATGGTTCGCTCGTCTAACCCTTACATCCAGGACCTTCACGAAAAATCGCTGGAGTTATTTGCCCTTCTGGATCACCTGATTGGGTACGGAAGCATTACGAACTATTCAATTTTGGATGATACGGGAGAGCGCCATGAGTTAGCGTCTCTGCAAGATGTGAAAACGTTTTTAGAGAGCCACCCGGACACCGTGCTCGTTGTTCATCCCGATCTGATGGATGATATTCAAAATGGCACGGCCGATAGTGAAGAGGCGAATGCGGGGCGGTTTTCGGTGATCGGCAAGCACAGTTGGATCATTCATATGGTGCGGCTGGATGAGGAGAAGTTGAACGACATTCGATATTCGGGCTTGCGATTGGCGATCGCGCGAACGATGCGACAACTCGACTTCCTGAAAGAACATTATAGGGATGTTCTCACGTATTCTCCTGGTGCTCTGGGTCGGAGTCCGCGCTCGGATCCCAACCTTCATGACCAGCTCGTGGCTATCGAAGGGTATCTCAATTCGGTTCGATCGCTCGTCGCGCAGGGAAATCTTCGCCGGGCCAGAGCACTTCTGCGATTGGAACGGATGCGCTTGAATGCCTTGGAAAAGAACATCCCTCAGCCGATCAGCCAAAAGACGAAAGACATTATTCAACAAATCAAAGGCCGAATGGAGTTTTACGTCGGTCACCTTGAGCCAACGTCGCGTACCCCAAAAACGATTTCAGCGGATGCCAGGATCTCGTTGCTCATCCTTCATGACGCGTTGAATCAAGCCGAATTCTCAATTGAAGCCTCAGAATCCCCGCGTGCGTCGTTTTCACTGAGACATGTGGATCTTGGGAGTTTTGAAGGGCGTTCCATTTTTCCCGTCGAATTGGATTCCTGGAATGTGGATTTTCAAATTCAGTTCCGTGATTTGAAAGATCGCCAATTTGATGGAAGCCCCCTGAGTATTGAAAACATCCAAACCGGAATGGTTTACACGGCCGAGGTTGGACAAGAAGAGGTGGGGGGAAATCATTGCGCGGCCATTCACTTTTTAGACATTCCTCCCGGACACTATCGATTTCGTGTCGAGAGGGATCCCGCTCAGAGCCCCCCGATCCCTCGGCCTCATGGGCATCCTCCTACGGCCGGCCTCAGAGCCGCCTAGCCTTCTGAATTCAGCTCCTTTTTAGCTCGTCTGTGTTATAATCTCCGCCTGCTCAGCTTTTGGCCAATCTGTGGATACGTTATCCTCCGCCGGGTCCTTAGTTGAAAATAAATCGCAAAGGGAATTTCTATGAGTCAAGCCAGACGCGCCAACGTCCGTAATATCGCTATTATTGCCCACGTCGATCACGGGAAAACGACACTCGTTGACGCTTTGCTCCAACAGACCGGTGAATTTAAAGTCAAAGCCGATGCGGCCCAAGAAGCGGTACTCGACTCTAATCCCTTAGAGCGCGAACGCGGCATCACCATTTTGGCCAAGAACACGTCCGTCGTCTACAACGGCATCACGATTAATATCGTCGATACGCCCGGACATGCCGACTTCGGTTCCGAAGTCGAACGTATTTTGAAGATGGTCGACGGCGTGCTCTTGCTCATCGACTCCAAAGACGGCCCCATGCCCCAAACTCGATTCGTGCTCAAGAAGTCGCTCGAACTCGGACTTTGCCCCATCGTGGTCGTGAACAAAATCGATGTGCCCATCGGAAACCCCGCCGAAGCGTTGAATAAAACTTTCGACCTTTTCGTGAACCTCGGCGCGACCGATCCTCAGCTCGATTTTCCAACGGTCTATGCTTCAGGCCGACAGGGCTGGGCGACCTTAGACCTCAAGACGCCAACACCGGATTTAAAGCCGCTCTTCGAAACCATCGTGAAGCATGTGCCGCCGCCGCTCGCGCATCCCAATGAGCCACTGCAAATGCTCGTGACGATGCTCGACTACAACGACTTCGTCGGCCGCATCGGCATTGGCCGTATTTCCAATGGAACGATCAACAAGGGCCAGCAAGTGACCTTGGTTCGCCCCGAAGGGAATGTGAATTTCCGCGTCACGCAGCTTCAAGGATTTTTTGGACTCAGCCGTCGCGAAATCGAAACCGCTCAAGCGGGCGATATCGTGACGGTCGCCGGTTGTGGCGATGTGACCGTGGGGCACACCTTTGCCGATCCCGCCAATCCAGTCGCGATGCCTCCTCTCACTGTCGATGAACCGACGATCTCCATGGACTTTCTCGTGAACGATAGCCCTTTTGCCGGTAAAGACGGAGGTATTTTCTTAACCTCTCGCCAACTGCGCGAACGCTTAGAGCGTGAGAGAGAAACCAACGTCGGACTGCGCATTGAAGAAGTCGGCAACTCCGGCGTCTTCAAAGTGTCTGGACGCGGCGAACTGCATTTGTCGATCTTGATCGAAACGATGCGACGCGAAGGTTTTGAAATGTCGGTCTCTCGTCCGCAGGTTATTTATAAGGTAGAAGATGGCGTGACGATGGAACCGGCCGAGTATTTGATTATCGATGTGAGCAAAGAGTTTCAAGGCACCGTCTTGGAAAGCCTCGGCCGACGCGGCGCGGATATGAAGAACATGGTTGTTGAAGGCGAAGACCGTCTGCGCTTGGAGTACATCATCACCGCCAGGTCCCTCATCGGCTATAAAAATGAACTCCTGACCCGAACAAAGGGTACCGGAATCATGCACCACAGTTTTCATGGCTATATTCCGAAGACCAATACGACCACGAGCCGCTTGAATGGCGTGATGGTCTCGATGGAGACCGGAGATACGACCGCTTATGCGCTTGATAACCTTCAGGAACGCGGTACGCTCTTCATCGGCGCCGCGGTGTCTGTTTATAAAGGAATGATTATTGGTGAGCATTCGCGCGATAACGATACGGTTGTCAATCCTTGCAAGGGGAAGAAGCTTTCTAACATGCGCGCCACCGGGTCGGACGATCTGATTCTGTTGGCTCCTCCTCGTGTGAATTCGCTTGAGCAAGCCATCGAGTATGTTGAAGTGGACGAACTTGTCGAGGTCACTCCGAAAAGCATCAGGTTACGGAAGAAAGATCTCCAGGCCGATCACCGGAAATCAAAAGACTAGCTGGTGGTGTCATCCCCCGCGGTCGTCAGCGGGGATCCACGTCCAAATACTCCTGTGCCTATTCTGAACTCAGCTGCCCGGGCAACGCCCAGCAAACTCTCCATCCGCGATAACCAGCCCACTCGCACGCTCCAACGCGGCTAAAACACCCCCTCCGTCATTCCCTCGGTCGTAAGCGGGAATCCATTATTTTTACAACGCGTTTTTGATGGATCCCCGCTAAAGGCATGCGGGGATGACGTA
>JAYWEN010000139.1:0-7782 GCA_043779245.1 Elusimicrobiota bacterium
AGACCATCACACCCACCAAGTTAATCGCTGCAACCACGAGGCTGAAAACGAAAAGCGGCCACTTATAACCATCGGTCAGCACGCGACTCTCGCTGAAGGCGGCAACCGGCCCAAGCTGCTTATCGATGATCAGATAGCCCACATAAAGAAACATGTACGCCACGATGATACCGGGGACGATCAAGAGAATGAGGCCAATCATGACGATCAATCCGTAGAGAACTTTACTGATCAGATAAAAAGGAATTTGAGGAACGAGATCCTTGATCACACCCAGATTCGGTTTCCCGGAATCATGAATGTCGAGTGAGATTCTCGTCGAGACCATGCCAAAGATTAAACCCAGCAGTCTCAAAAGAATTTTGACAGAGATGAGGCCCGCGCTTCGTGGCTCGAAGAATTTGTCCGCGATCAGATCGGGCACGGCGGTGAGAAGGCCCAATACGATCATGAATCCGATAAAGAAGGGGGCATTCGCCTTGAATGTATCCCAACCGTATTTCAGCGCTTCCTTGATCGAAAACTTGTCATTGGCCATGGCGATCTCCTTGCAGCGGATTTGTAGGGGCGCACAGTAGTGCGCCCGTGTGGAAAGTTGTAGCCTATTTAATTCTCACTTTCAATAGGCATAACAACCTGTTCCGTAAATAGCCATAGCAATTTTTATTTATTGCCTACATAAAAGAATAGAACGATGGCCAACGGAAACGGAAACGGGAATGCAAAACCCAAGAATATTCTTTTCATATCCTTCGAAGCCTGCGCAGGAGATCTCGCCTACCGTCTTAAACTAGAAGGCTGCAACGTGAAGTGGTATGTCCAATCGAAAGCCGACCGCGGACTCTATGACGGATTTCTAGACAAAGTCGATGAGTGGGAACCGCATAAAGACTGGGCCGACCTCATTATTATCGACGACATTGGATTCGGACCGCTCGCCGATCGCCTGCGCAAAGAAGGCAAAGCCGTTGTCGGGGGATCCAACTATACCGATCGCCTCGAGCTCGATCGCGATTTCGGCGCACAGGAAATGAAAGCGGCCGGACTCACCATTCCTGACTCCTGGGAATTCGGCTCGTTCGAAGACGCACTCAAATTTGTCGAGAAAAATCCCGCTCGTTATGTCGTGAAGCCTTCCGGCAAAGCCCAAAACGATAAAGTGCTCTCATTCGTGGGCCGCGAAGAAGACGGCAAAGATGTGATGGCCATTCTTCAGCGCTACAAAAAAGGGTGGGGCGGAAAAGTCAAAAGCCTTCAAGTGCAGAAGCATCTGACCGGCGTGGAAGTGGCGGTGGGCGGCTACTTCAACGGCCATGATTTCGTTATGCCGGTCTGTATCAATTTTGAACACAAACGTTTATTTGCCGGCGAAATCGGGCCGTCTACCGGCGAGATGGGCTGTTACGACGAAGAAACAGAAGTTCTTACTCGCAGCGGATGGAAGCGGTTTTGCAACGTGCTGGCTGAGGACCAATTTGCGACATTGAATCCTGAAACCGATGAGATCGAATTTCACCGCGCTTCGGACATCGTGAGATTCAGCCATCATAAGAAGATGTTGAAAATCAAAAACAGAGCTACCGATCTCCTGGTCACTCTGGATCACAATATGTTCGGCCAGGAAGCCATGCACTATCGCAAGACCCCTCAATGGGGGTTTGTCAAAGCGAAGGATCTTCCGCATCAATTTGTCGTACCCCGGTCCGGAATATGGATAGGGGAAGAACAGAATTCCTTTAAGCTACCCGCTGTGGAAATGCTTCACCAAGAGGGAAAGGCGGTTATTGCAAAACTTTCAGAGCCTGTTTTACTTCTCATGGACGATTGGCTAGCTTTCTTCGGTCTTTGGCTAGCCGAGGGCTGGACGTCGGACGCCGGTTATCAGATCGGGGTAAGCCAGGTGAATCCTAAGAAGGCGCTCGCTATTCGGCAGGCTATTGAGCGCTTGCCTTTCAGATTCAAAAAAGTAAAAGGGGGGTGGAAGTGTTACGACAAGCGGCTTTGGTCTTATCTTAAGCCGATTGGGGCGGCACTAACCAAATTTGTGCCAACCGAATACAAAGACCTCTCTTCTCGACAACTCGGTATTCTCTTCGATGCGATGTGTCTGGGTGACGGAAATAAACAAGCCAATGGGTTTCGGATTTATTACACGTCATCCCCGCGCTTGGCGGATGATGTGCAGGAAATTTTGCTGAAACTCGGACGTGTCGGTCTCCTCAAACAACGGACTCGGCCGCCTGGCGGAATCGGGAGACGCCGTTTCAAAAAGGTCCAGCCAGGATTCGAGGTGATCGAGCGGATCCAGAAGACTCTGGCCTGGCTCGATCGCCGCGATACATCGATAGTCGACTACGATGGATATGTCTATTGCGTCACGGTTCCCTATCACACGCTGTATGTGCGACGAAACGGCAAGCCTCTTTGGTGCGGTAACACGGCCATGTTCTGGACCGGCGCCAACAAGCTCTATCGCGAAACGCTCGAGAAAATGGTGCCGAAACTCCGCGAGTCCGGGTTCACAGGCTACTTCGACATCAACTGCATGGCCACCTCACGCGGCGTCTATCCGTTAGAAATCACACCACGCTTCGGTTATCCAACGGTCAGTATTCAAATGGAAGGCGTGCAGAATCCATGGCATGAATTTCTTTATGCGGTGGCCACAAAGAAACCCTTTAACCTCAAGACGCAGCGCGGCTTTCAAGTCGGGGTCGTCATCGCGCTCCCACCTTGGCCCTTTTCCGATCTCGACACGTTCCGCAAATTTTCTGAAGACGCCGTCATTATTTTTACCAAGCCGGGCATGGATGGTGTGCATCTAGGAGATGTGAAATTAGAGGAAGGGGACTGGAAAATCACAGGCCGTGACGGGTATGCGCTCGTCATCACGGGCTCAGGGCCGACCATGGAAGAAGCGCATCGCGAAGCGTACTCCCGTGTCAAAACCATTATCATCCCGAACATGTTCTACCGCACCGACATTGGCTTCCGCTGGCGCCAAGAAGGAGACCTTCTCCACACCTGGGGATTACTGGCCTAGGTTCGGCCCCATTGAGTTCCTGGGTCTTTTGATTGCAATTCTTGAACGGTTGGCCCATTCCATACTCATTCAACTCCGAGTACGATAGAGCCCATGTTATTTTTCCTCCGACGTTTTCTGGCCGGATTGTTAACCGTCAGCCTAATCCTCAGTCGCGCGCAAGTCTCAGGAGCTAGTTTTCCTTCAACCACGCGGCCGATGGGCGTCATGAGGATTGCCGATATTGGATGGCAAGCACTGTCGCTGCGATCAGGGGGCTCGCTCAACGATCCTCTAGGTCCGCGGAAGAAAATTTCGCGCCTGGCTCCGCGATACTCCATTCAAGGCCGTAGAGTGTTTGGTATTCCTCTCTATATCCATTGGGCGGTCATGGCTCTCACGATCGGTCGCGGATATTCTCTATGGCAGGAATTCCACAGTCAGCATCACGGATCTCCTTGGACGCTCTATGGGGCGTGCTTTCTTGTCTCGGCCACCTTTTTTGCGTCAATGGTCATTCATGATTTGGGCCATGCGTGGATGAGTTGGCATTACGGCATTCCCTTTCAGGCCATTCATGTTTCTCCCATTGGCGATGTCCGTTCATTCGAAGGTCTTGGGGCTTCCCGGCCGCAGTCCATTAGGATCGCACTGGCCGGGCCGATCGTGAGCGCGCTGCTCTCTGGTCTGGCCTTCGGGGCCAGCCTTTTGACAACACAATCCCCGCTCTGGCACAACCTATTCATTCAGATTTTTTGGACAAACGCCCTGTTGACCCTATTCAATTTACTTCCCTTGTATCCGTTAGATATGGCACGCGCTATCCCCGTGACGTTTTCCAGTAGAAACCTTTGGCTCTCTATGGGGCTGGGCGGGTTGATGGACCTGGCGAGCAGTTTATTACTGGGTTTAGGGCAAATCCAGGCGGCAGAGGGAGTCGGGATTATTGGTTCGTGGATCTTGATAACAGCCAGAAACGCCAGAAGCCGAATACGGTATCATCAAGTATCCCAGGTCTCGCGCACTCCCGCTTCTTCACTCGAGCCAGAAATAATCGCCGCGGAACGCCTCCAGCGCCTCGAGAAGGCTACGGCCATTTTCGAACGCTATAACCAAAAACTGCCCTCACGCGTTATGCGCCTCCGCGGGATGGAGGTCGGAATCGTAATCCTCGCTATTTCAGCAGCAGGATATTATGCATGGCTCATTGTCAAAAATATCTCTGCCCCTGTTCTCCCTGGCAAAGCGTCCCCCGAGCCGTCGCTTATCTCATCGATCCAGCGTCCACTCGTGATTGGTTTGATTTCCGCCATGGTAGTGGCTGTGATACAAGTTGAACAAAGGATTAAGCGGATGAAAGAGGATGCAGGCCTATTGATCCAAGACGTCCGGCGCTTCGGCGAGACATCGGCCCGTCTTTTTAAGGATCGATTTGAGAAGACTTCATCAGAAATTCAAAAAATTGAAGGGGCGCCAAAGGTCACATTCGTTCAAACGCGTCATTTCTTCGAAATGGGAAGAGATGTGGTGGACCAAGGGATTTCCCGTGACGATTTAGACGAACAGGCCGTCAAAGATCTGCAATTAGACTCTTTGCATCATTTGGAGGATTTTCCTCGGACGAGTCTGGGGCGCGCGCGATTATTTTATATGCGCCAACATCCTTATCTGGACCCCATGTATATTTCGAAACGCCAGGACGCCGTGGCGGAATTGATGGCCCATCCAAAGATCCGAGAGGATCTCATGGCCATTTATGAACGCTGGAAAAAACTGGACGGTCTGGATAAATTCAATGACTCGCTTCCCAATCCTAGAGTGTTTCGGTATTGGCAAAAAGTATTGTTGGGTTCTGGTCTTATCATTTTGTTCGCGGGAGTCGTGGGGGTCTGGTTTCCTGGTTTTTCGATGTTGATCGTCTACTTGTTAATTTATGGGGTGGCTTTTTTCGCGAAGGAAATTATTGAGATTTTGCCTATCCGTAAACAATGGATACAAGTATTGACGGATATTCCAGAGTTGCGGATCGCCATACGCCAGCTGCGCTCTCCGATGGGGAAAATTCTTGATCGAAAATTTGCCGATTTGTTGGATTCCAATCAACAGGGAGTTCTGGCCGACCTCCTGCATTGGCCCACGGTCACCAATTTGGATGCCGCCTTTCAGAAACAATTGCCGAAGGTTCAGGAGCTTGCGGGGCTCTTGTCCGAAATTGAGGTTCTTCTGATCTTTGCTGAAAAAGCCATTATCAGCGAGCAGCCGCATATACGTCCAGTCATCCTTCGACAGAAAAGACCAGAAATTCAAATCAAAAGGGCAGTTCCACCTTGGATCCCTCAAGAAGAAGCCGTTCCGAATGACATCCTACTCTCACCTGATAAAAATGTGCTCATCACTACAGGCGGAAATGAAAATGGCAAGACGACGCTGTTGCGAACAGCGGCCCATATCGTCATTGATGCGCAATTGGGCGCCTACGTGGCTGCCGAGGAAGCCCAATTAACTCCGGTTAGAATTCGCTCGTTGATTAACGTTTCGGATGACCCTGCTCATGGTAAAAGTCGTTTCCGTGTGGAAATTGACCATTACGCTGACAGTCTCAATCGCGTCTCCAAAGATCCATTTTATTTGCTGTTGCTTGATGAGCCTTTAGCAGGGACCAATTCGGCTGATCGAAAGTCGGCGCTCTTGCCTTCGATCCCTTTTCTTGGTGAGAAGGGTGCTCTCGTGATGGTCACGACGCATGATCCGGTGTTGACTTTGATTCCGGGCGTCCATAATGTGCATTTCAAAGAAGATGTGCGAGGGGACGATTTTATTCGGGACTACCGGCTTCAAGAAGGACCCGCGCGTGGGACAAATGCTATTCTGATTTTTGCCAGAAAAATCTTAGATTTGGAAGAAATTCTGGAGAAATTAGAAGCGTTGGTTGGATATAAACTCCCTCGATCCACTAAGACACTCAATACAGCAGCCTAAATCAGCCCAGAGTTCTGAGTTGATAGCTCCGAGTTGGTACAATACCGCTATGCCGAATCCCAATCCATCTATCCGAGTTCGTTTTGCGCCGTCCCCTACGGGATACCTTCACATTGGAGGAGCTCGGACTGCTTTATTCAACTGGCTCTTTGCGCGGCACCACAAGGGCACCTTTATTCTCCGTATAGAGGATACCGATGAGGTTCGTTCGACCGATGAGTCAGTTAACGGAATCCTTGAATCCATGAAATGGCTCGGTCTGGACTGGGATGAAGGTCCGACTGCTGACGGCAAGGGCATCATTGGGAATTACGGCCCCTATTTCCAAATGCAGCGCCTCGACAAATACCAAGCGGCTTGCGATGAACTGATTAAGAAGGGAATGTCTTATCCCTGCTACTGTACGCCCGAAGAAGTCGAAAAAATGCGCGAGCTGGCTATGCTCGCCAAGCGGCCTCCTAAGTACGATGGCCGCTGCCGAAATCTGTCGACAGAAGACCGTAAAATCAAAGAAGCCGAAGGTCGTAAGAAGTCTGTTCGCTTCAAAACGCCGACCTCGGGCAACACGCGTTTCACCGATATCGTTCGCGGCGCCATGGACTTTGAGAATTTTTTGCTGGAAGATTTCGTCATTCTAAAGACCTCGGGCGTGCCGACCTACAATTTCGCCTGCGTCGTCGATGACCATCACATGGAGATCAGCCACGTGATTCGCGGCGACGATCATTTGTCGAACACGCCTCGCCAAATTTTAGTGTTTGAAGCGCTCGGCTGGAAGTTTCCAGAGTACGGACATCTCGCGATGATCTTGGGATCCGATGGCTCGCGTCTTTCCAAGCGCCACGGCGCGACCTCGGTGACCGAATACCGGGATCTCGGATACCTCCCCGAAGTGATGTTGAACTATCTTGCGCTTCTCGGATGGGGAACCGAAGACAGCCAACAAATTTTCACGCAACAGGAGATGGTGGACAAATTCCTGCTCGAGCGCTGCAGCAAAAGCCCGGCGACCTTTGATCCCGCAAAACTTATTTGGATGAATGGCGAATATGTCCGAAAAATCCCGGCAGAAAAACTCGCCGAGATGGGCAAGCCCTTCTACACGCATAAAAATATCAATGAAATTTCTCCAGCGGTTTACGTCCAATCCGTAGCCTTGGAGCATGAAAAGATTAAATTGCTCACTGACATCCCCAAACTGACCGATTTCCTCTTATGGAATGACTATGAATACCGCGAAGAACCGGTGGCCAAGGTTTTGAAAGCAGAAGGCGCCGCGGGAATTCTCGATGAGCTAGCCAAACGCTTGCCCGCGCTGGATCCTTTTGATGTGCCAGGAGTTGAATCGCTGTGTAAAGCGCTTGCGAAAGAAAAAGGCGTAAAGAATGGGGCGATCTTTCATCCACTGCGCGTCGCGGTGTCTGGTCGCACGGAAGGGCCGAGCTTGTGGCACATGGTGGAATTTTTGGGGAAAGAGCGCACCCTTGAACGCATTCAACGCGCCCAGAAAGTTATAGGAGGCATCAGTGTCTGACGAAAAATTTGATTTATCCGGCGAAGCCGATTACCGCTTTTTATCTCTCGTAATGTCGCTCTCGACCGCGGCCTGGTCTCAATTGGGGAAGGTAGCCAATCCCGTCTCTCAGAAGATTGAGAAGGATCTCGATCAAGCTCGCATCTCGATCGAGTTCTTACGCATGCTTCAGGAAAAAACCGAAGGCAACCTGAGCGTCAAAGAGCAGGAGCTGATCGATAATTTGGTGGCCGATCTTGAGCTCAAC
>JAYWEN010000140.1:0-4400 GCA_043779245.1 Elusimicrobiota bacterium
AAATCGCCAGGAGTCCGCAGGGGATTGCCAAGGCGAAGAACGGCCATTTCTCGATCCAGGAAGACGAATGGCCCAATCGTTTCAGAGGATAAAAATCGAGAAGGATGAAAATAATAGGAACGGGAACGGTGCTTGGCTTGGATCCCAGTGATGCCGCCAAGCAAATCCACGAAAGTCCGAGCCATCCAAAAAATCTGCGATTTGTTTTTTGAGCCTCGGCATGTCGAAGATAGAAAAGAACAGAAAGCAGCCCGAAAAAGCTCGCTAAAATATCCTTCCGTTCCGTGACCCACGCCACCGATTCGACGCGAAGAGGGTGAAGTGCAAATAGCGCGGCCGCGAGTCCTGCCGAAATAATTACTCCCTCGGAGCGCGGCCGGGAGGCCGGGTCGCGCTCACTTGAGAAGAGTTTCAAGGCGACCCCATAGAGCAGAAGTGTGTTGGCGATGTGACCTAAGAGATTTGCGAGATGGTAGCCGAATGGATTCATTCCCCATAGCTTGTAATCAACAGCCCAGCTGAGCCAGGCCACGGGCATATAAATACCGCGGTAACAGGTGGAAAGCATCCAACGCAGATGTGGCCAATCCAATCCTCGGTAATTTAGATTCTTTAGAAAATAATCCGTATCATCCCAATTGACAAACCCGCCACGAAGGCAGGGGAGAAAGGCAAAAAGAGTAACCAAGGCCACCGCAGAAGGAATCAGAATGTTGAGGTTTCGCTTCACCGTTCGAATTATAGTTGATGCATTCCTTTGCTACCATGGAATCCCAAATCTCAGAAAGAAAAGGATGCTTATGCGAAGGATTCAACGGTTAGTACCCATAATCATTTGTTTAGTTTCGGCGAACCCAATTAGTGCCGCGTCCTCTCTTAAATTTTCTTCCCGGGAGCTGTTTCGAATCCCGTTTGGCACGGCGCCTCAGACCCTCGGGTCAAAAATCGAGAATGGCAATTTCATCATTCCACGAGACTTTACCATCGACGGTGCCGGCCATTTTTACCTCTACGATACCAACAACCATCGCATCGCTCGCTTTTCCTATGAGGGGAAATACGAAGCCGGATTTCGCTATCCCTCCTCTGCCGATCAGGTCTTTGCGCATGCCGACGCACATGAAAACTTGTGGCTTTTGGTCAGTGATCCTGTACGTGGAATTTTTTATGGTGTCTACGATCCGCATGGCAAACGAATTAAGGAAGGAATTTTTTCCAAGTTCCAGCGCTTCAGGCTCTATGTCGACGATGAGTCCACGCTGCATATAATTTTGTCCAGTAAAGCGCCCGGTTCGGAGCAGCGCACTTACATTTTTGATGAGGACACGTTGCTCATGAAGAAAGAGAAAGTGGCGGCACCCCCTGAAGATCACCATCAGGTGCGTAAGAGCGACCATGTGTTTTTTGTGGACCGCGTGCCCGATGGGTCGAAACAAGAATCCGTGCACGTAAACCGCGTCACCGATGAAAATCATCACGATGTGGCAAGTATCAAAGGGAGCATCTTGTATGTGACGGCTCGCGGCGAAATTTACACGCGGGTTGGTGAGCGGCAGCTGAATATTTACGACGTAGACGGATCACTGAAGGGCAAAGTGATGTTGGAAGGCTTGGCGGGGGCGCTTGAGTCTATTCGCTTCGATTCAGATGGGAATTTGTATGTGCTCGATGGAATCCCGGATCCCAAGGGTCATTACACGGCCGAGATGCCCGGAATGAGGCTTTTAGTTTGGGAGCGGGCCGTTAATTAATGGTTGAGCGCCAAGGTTGCCGTCGGGCTTGGTTGTTCTCGGCGATTCGTCGCCACTAAGTCAACATAGCTCCGGGAGGCCGCCGCCACGATAGGATGAAGCGGAATTCCTGCGCGCATCGCGGTTTCTCTCCACGAAGGGCTCGTCGAACGCAAGTTCTGAACGCGGTTTAAAGCGTCAGCAGGGGTCGGATAGTTGATGCGATCTTTGGCGCGAATGTCGTTAGCCATCGCCAGGCTAATGCTGATGTCACCCCATCCCATTCCCGATTTCTGTAAATCTTCCACGACAGAAAGCGCCACATGATAACGGTTCGCTACAAGTTCCACGTGTGTATCTAAAGAAAGGTGGCGGGTTTCGCGGTCGATGCGCTTAGCCATCGCCACAAGACGCTTTTCGTCTTTAATATCTTTCCCGATGGAAGGTGCGGGGACCGACGGCTGCTTTTTCGCGGCAGAAATCTTTTTAGAAGGGGACGGCTTATGAACGGCATGCATTTTCTTACCATGATGCCCCTTAGCCTTATGATGGGGTTTCGCATGCGCAGCGGTTCCCATCACGCACAGGCTTACAAGTACGAGACCAACCCGACGAATCATAGTGATCATAGTCATACCCTCCACCCCATACTTAACGGATGAATGTTACGACCATATGACGATTCTGGAAGATGAAGGTATGAATAAAAAAGCATCTAAAAATAGATGTCTTTTTAATATATGACTTGAAAAAGCTCTCTTTGTTCATCCTTCGATTCGAACAATAAGCGATAGGATTTTGGACGTTGGTGTACTGTTTCTCGTATATGCTCCCAGGCCGATTGAGGTCGACGCCCAGCGGCGGCTTGAACATACATAAATTCAACGTGAGCCAGGAGAACATAGGTCATGTGATGTTGCTTCAACTGAATTAAAAAATCATCGGCGTTTCGCGCTCCAATGAGAACGGTAGAGAAACGACCGGTATAAAGAGTCACCACCGAAGCATCCGGAGCCAAAATAAAAGAGGACGAAGGCGTGTTATGCCGCACCCAGTCAAATGTTTGGGTTGGACATTGCTGATCCCGAGCCGGATTCTGGACGTTCCTCCATACCGCCATCGCCTGATTCCCATAAGAAATGCCTAAAAGGAGCGCCATCCCAATTAGTAGGACGCGCGGAAGCCGAGCTTTCGCGATGAAAAAAAGGAGAAAGGGAAGCAGCGGCCAAAAATAGTGAGCATGACTTGCCGGCCAGGCCATATGGAGCCATAAATGGAAAATGAGATAAAAAGCCATGGTCGCATTGAGGATAGAGTCCATCTTTTGATCTTTGTCGGAAAAGTAAAATCCTCTCCCTACCAAAATGAAGAGAGCAGAGAGTCCGATTCCCATCGACGCATTTTGAAAATTTCCTCCATGGATGGGATAAGCCAAAATCATTTCCCCAACAAATTTCTGAATGAGAGCCATGAGATGACCCGCGAATTGTGGATACCCCTTCGCTAAAAAACTCAGACCGTCAACCCAAATCGCGTCGTATCCGCTTGTCTCACCCGAAAGCCAAAGATTGCGTCCCGCAAAGATGAGCCACGACCCAAAACTTGAACAAGCGATGAGGAGTGCAAGAGGACGCCGCTTACCCCACGTCAGGCTTAAAACAAGAGCGAAGACAAAAACAAGGCCTTCCGGCCGGATCATGGATGTCCAGGCCACAAGAACCCCGAGAGTGACGCGTTGGGCGAGGCGGGGTCGCGCGAGTTCTCTTTGCAAGCACAAGAGAGTCAGTAGAATTCCTGCCAAATAGAAGGAATCCGAAATGACCCAGCCTGAAATGGCGACCGTGAGCGGATTAAACGCAAATAGTGCTGAAACGATAACCAGCTCTTGCCACTCCAGTGCAGGGCGAAATAGCCGAATCGTGAGTCCAATGGCGGATACGGTCGCGAGCAGGGGGACGACACGCATCCATTCCCAATGCGGCTGTAAGGCCGTGGAAAAGGGGATTAAAAGTAAAGGGAATCCAGGCAGAGGAAATGTGAGGGGAGGAAAATCCGGAATTTGAAGATTGCGATAGGCTCCTTTTGAGAGAGCCAGACTGGCCAAAATATCTCGGGCGTCATCGCCTAAATAGCCGACAAAAAATCGTCGAAGCGCCAAGCCATAAAAGACGAAGGCCAAGACGGGAACAATCCAGATCCATCGATTACGCATAGCGATGGTCGTGATCGTATGAAATATTTCACAACGCCTCACTGATACAATGACGCCCATGGATATTTTGGATTACGAATCCTTGAACGGGGAAGAGCTCAAAGCCAAAATTAGCGCTCTCTCTCGATCCGAATTGGATGATCAAATCAACTATTTCGGCGGACAATATGCCCTCTCATGCCAGCGCCTAGAGGCCATTTACACGCCTGATCGCATCGAACTCTTTGTCTCGATCAGGCCGGGCGGGCTTGCTGAAATCGATCAAGCGATCGTGCAGGCTGGACAGAATCCCAAAGAGCTCGCACTCTTAAAATTCTTCAGAGAATTAAACCGAATTCTGATGCCTTTTATGGATATTTACGAAGGGCATGTGCTGAAGGATCTCACCTACATGACTAAAGATGAATTAGAAGCCCTTTATGCCAATGTCTCTCAGCAAATGGCCTCGGCTGAAACGA
>JAYWEN010000141.1:0-1742 GCA_043779245.1 Elusimicrobiota bacterium
GTTCGCCTAAGCCAATAAACAGCCTGTGAATACGGTATGTTTTTAACTACTTTTGTTTGGAGGACTTTTTGGTCAATCGCTTAATGAAACCAAGGATCCCTCCTGAATGAAGAGTGCAGTCTAGGGTGGGTTCGGTTCCTTGCAAGAAAGCGACCTTGAGGCGCTGAGAGCAGCCTGTTTTTACGAGCAGGCCAGTTTCGGGGTCGATAATTTTCCAGATTAGGTTTTTAGGTTCTTCAAAAGCAGCCGGAGGATCGAGGAGGACTGCTTTTTTCATGAAGCCGGTCCATAACGGAAGTGCGATGCCTGCGGCGGACGTACCGAGAGATTTAGGAATGTCATAACCCACCCAAACTCCTGCCACAAGATTAGGGGTGTAGCCCACAAACCATGCATCCTGGTAATTTTCAGATGTTCCAGTCTTTCCCGCCGCCGCTACAGTAAGCCCCATCGATCTGGCCGCTCGGCCGGTCCCCACATTAAGAACGTCCTCGAGCATTTGGGTCACCAAATAAACGACCTCGGGCGCAAAGGCGTACTGCTGGTCATCCTGGTGTGATTCAAGCACGCTCCCATCGGGGCCGATGATCGCCCGCACGTTAAAAGGTGTGCGGCGCACACCCCCCGACGCGAGGGTGTTATAGGCCCCGGTGAGCTCGAGAAGCGAGACCTCAGAAGTTCCAAGCGCCAACGAAAGATCTTCACGCAATGGACTTTGAATGCCCGCTCTTCGGGCCGCATCGATAATCGGAGGAAGGCCAATTTTCATCGCGAGACGTAAAATGGGAACATTGAAAGAAAACACCAAGCTGTCCCAGACGGACGCCTTGCCGCGAAACTTACGATCATAATTTTGCGGCGTCCAAGACCCCTTGATGCCTTTAAGTGTCAGCGGCTTATCCTCGAGGAATGTGGCCGTGGTGACGTTGCGACTTTCGAGCGCCGGAAGAACCACGAACGGCTTGAACGCCGACCCAGGCTGGCGCTTGGCATCCTGCGCATGATCAAAGGGATTGGTTTGGTAATTGGTTCCCCCCACCCAAGCCAAGATGGCGCCATCGTGGGGATCCATCGCCAGAAGCCCTCCTTGCCCGACGGGGGGCTTGAGTGCGCCGACCGCTTCATGTTGGAGTAAGGGATCGATCGTCGTGAATACGCGCCACCCTTGATTCAGAAATGCGGGGAACGAATACTTTTCGGACAACTGATCTCGGAGAGCGGCTAAGAAATAGGCGGCTTCGTCCCGTTTGACGATCGGCGTCAGTTTAAGTTTTTCCGCTCGCGCGGCTTGATATTGCGCTTTGGTGATGACGCCTTGTCCTTCCATGAGACCCAGCACCATCATGCGGCGATCATGAGCGACCGCCGGATCAGACCTGGGCGAATAGCGATGCGGCGATTGAAGCATTCCTGCCAGCGTGGCGCTTTCGGCAATCGTTAAGGCGCGGGCGGGCTTTCCAAACAGAGACTGGCTCACCGACTCAATCCCTAAAAGACTGTCATTTCCGTCGTGGCCCCAATACACCTGGTTCAAATACATTTCAAGCAACTGAGTCTTGGAGTAACGGAGCTCGAGATACGACGCCAGAACCGCTTCCAAGATTTTTCGATGCCAGGTGCGATGAATGTTTAGAAAAATCGATCGCGCCAGCTGTTGGCTGATGGTGCTGGCGCCTTGCCGAAGCTGCCCATGTCGCATGTCTACCCAAAGAGCGCGAAGGATACCCATGGGATCGATCGCC
>JAYWEN010000142.1:0-2117 GCA_043779245.1 Elusimicrobiota bacterium
GCCCAGCACACAGCTTGCCGCCCAACATCTTTCCTATTTAAATTCCATGAACCACGAATTCGGCAGCCTCGTGGTTCCGTTACCTGATCGGCGTTCGGCTTTAGGCGCTTCTATTCAATTTCTGGGTTCAGGGAATATCGATCGAACGGAAATCGATGCCGCCGGTGCTCCGATTAATAGCGGCAACCCAACCGGCTCCTTCTCCAGCTCATTTGCTTCCTATAACCTGGCCTACGGCCGAAAACTCACGGATACGCTGGCCTTGGGCGTGACCGGCAAAATAATTCATGAAAAAATTGATGACGTATCGGCCTCGGCCTATGCCATGGATTTGGGCGGCTTGTACAAAGCCAATGACAAACTAAACCTCTCGAGCACGCTGAATAACCTTGGGACGAAAATCAATTTTCTCAATCAGTCGGATTCGCTTCCTTTAGAAGGTCATCTGGGCGCAGCGTATGAATTGAAACGTAATCTCATGACCACGGCAGAAGTCGTTTATGCAAAAAGCGGGTTGGCGTCAGGTCGCTTTGGAACGGAATGGACCCCGCTCGAAGCGATTTCTCTTCGAGCCGGTTATAAAACAGAAACAACGAAAGGATTATCCCCTTTGGCTGGATTGACGGTTGGTTTAGGCCTTCATCTCTTTGGTCAAGAATTCGCCTATGCCTGGCTGCCGTACGGCGATTTAGGCGACACACAATACTTCTCGCTTTTACTCAAATTTGGCGCTAAAGAAGAAGCCAGGAGAAACCTCATTCAATACCAAACGATCAAACAGCATCGGACGGTCAAAAAATCTCATCGCGCCGATGAGTCTGCGGAAAAGCTCGACCCTGAATATCAGCAGTTGATGCAGCTCTTAAACGAGGATTCCACTCATCTCGCTCAAGGCGTTTCGCGATGAAAATTACTGACCTTTTCCTATCCTTTGCAAAGATCGTTCTCTTAACCCTTCTACTGGGGATTTCTTTTTCTCCGATCGCCTCTGCGGAAAATTCCGCGCAGACTAGTAATACGCCGACCTTCGATGCCGAGGAGTGGAGTTTTCTGCATCAAATCAATCAATACCGAGCCCAACATAATGTCCCACCCTTGCAAGTTTCGATTGCCCTACAAAATTCGACCCGCTGGATGAGTAACGATATGGCGTCCAAGAATTATTTTGCCTACAAGGACAGCCTCGGCCGGTTTCCAGGAGCACGTCTTCCGGCTTTTGGGTATAGCTGGGGGTGGGGAGAGAGCCAATGGAAAGGGATATCCGATGGCACTGCGGTATTTAATCAAATGGTCTTAACCTGTCAAACTGATTGGACGGGCGCCTGTGCTTACGGAGATCAAAAATTCATGCTGGATCCGAATTACAAAGTGGTTGGAATTGCTCGCGCCTACAACGCCGGATCAACTGATCGTTGGTATTGGGATGTTGTCATGGGAACTCAACTTGATCCCACCTTTGTCCCCGCGCCGCCTCCCATCACTGTCACTAGTTTTATAGCCCTCCCCTCGACAATCCGATCTGGAGAGCCCACAACCCTGGCTTGGTCATTGGTCGGAGCGGAAAACGCGACCCTCGATAATGGGGTTGGGAATGCGTTATCGATTGGGTTTAACGTCGCCTCGCCCAGCAAGACGACCACTTACACTCTCACTGCCTCAAACTCGGGAGGAACTGCCACATCCGCTCTCACCGTAACCGTGCTCCCAGCTATCCCAATCATTACCAATCACCCCTCTTCAGTGTCTAATCTCACTGTGGGACAGACCGCGACGTTTACTGTTACAGCCACAAGCGCCACGTCGTATCAATGGCAATCGTCGCCTCCTATGACATCCAATTTCACGACTATTCCTGGCGCGACGAGCGCTAGTTACACGACACCTCCTGTCACGGCGCTAGAGAGCGGAAAATATTTCCAATGCGTGGTATCCAATTCGCAAGGATCCGTCATTGGGGGCCCAGCGTCTATTACGGTGTACATCCCTAAACCACCCACCATCACGTCTTTCACAAACACCGACTCTGGAGCAAAATCCCACGTAATTCAATGGGTGAGCGCAGGAGCCACGAGCTTAATCATCGATCAGGGGGTAGGAGATGTGACCACTCAGCCCTT
>JAYWEN010000143.1:0-4368 GCA_043779245.1 Elusimicrobiota bacterium
GGCGGGGATTTCCGTTCGCGGGAAGCCAACGTGTACCGCCTCGCACAAGTCAGCAATCACATCATTGATCAATGTGTCGCCCAGGGCGTTCCCTTCGCGCGTGAGTATGGTGGCTTGCTCGACAACCGCTCGTTCGGTGGCGCTCTTGTGTCGCGAACCTTTTATGCGCGCGGCCAAACGGGCCAACAGCTTTTGCTCGGCGCCTATCAGTCCCTCTCGAGGCAAATTGGTCTCGGAAAGGTGACGATGATTCCTCAAACCGAAATGCTGGATTTGGTGATCGTCGACGGCCAAGCGCGCGGGGTCGTCACGCGGAATCTTGTTACGGGTAAGATTGAGTCCCATGCCGCCGATGCCGTCGTTCTAGCCACGGGCGGCTATGGCAATGTTTTCTTTTTATCGACGAACGCGGTCGGATGCAATGTGACGGCGACATTCCGCGCCTTCAAAAAAGGGGCATTCTTCGCAAACCCCTGCTACACACAGATTCATCCCACCTGCATTCCTGTGACAGGAGATCACCAGTCGAAGCTGACGCTCATGTCCGAATCCCTTCGCAATGACGGGCGCGTCTGGGTACCGAAAAAGGCTGGGGACAATCGTACCGCCTCTCAGATTCCGGAAGGTGAACGCGATTACTACCTTGAGCGCAAATATCCAACCTATGGGAATCTCGCACCCCGCGACATCGCTTCGCGCGCGGCCAAGCAAGTCTGTGACGAAGGGCGCGGTGTAGGGCCCGGCGGTCGCGGCGTTTATTTGGATTTCGCGGACGCCATCAGTCGACTAGGCGAAAAAGCGATTAAGGAACGCTACGGAAATCTATTTGATATGTACGCACGCATCACGGGAGAGAACCCATACAAGCAGCCGATGCGGATTTATCCCGCAGTCCATTACACGATGGGAGGTCTCTGGGTCGATTACAATTTGATGAGTAACGTTCCGGGTCTGCATGTGATTGGCGAAGCGAATTTCTCCGATCATGGCGCCAATCGATTGGGCGCCAGCGCGCTCATGCAGGGCCTCGCCGATGGATATTTTATTCTTCCCTACACGATTGGAAACTATTTCGCGTCGACTCCACGAAAGCCAGTGACGACGGATCATCCCGAGTTTAAGAAAGCAGAATCCGACGTCAATGAGCGCACCCGAAAGTTTTTATCGATCAAGGGAAAGCGAACAGTGACCTCGTTTCATCGCGAGTTGGGACATCTCCTGTGGGAATATTGCGGCATGGGACGGACCGAAGCGGGTTTGAAAAAAGCGCTGGAAAAAATTCCTGCTATCCGCGAGGAATTTTGGAAGAACGTGACAGTCTTAGGAGACGATAAAGATTTCAATCGTTCACTCGAACGAGCCGGGCGAGTAGCCGACTTCCTCGAGTTCGGTGAGCTGATGGTTCAAGACGCGCTGCATCGTAACGAGTCTTGCGGTGGACATTTCCGTGAGGAATATCAAACCCCTGACGGTGAAGCCAAGCGCGATGACCAAAATTTCTGTTATTCGGCCGCCTGGCAATATGACGGGTATGGTAAACCAGCTGTCCTGAATAAGGAGCCTCTCAATTTCGAGGAAGTTCATTTGGCAGAGAGGAATTACAAGTAATGGATCTCACTTTAAAAGTCTGGCGGCAGAAAAACTCCAAGGAAACGGGAAAACTCGTGGCCTACCCGGCGAAAGACATTTCGCCGGATATGTCTTTCTTGGAGATGCTCGATGTCGTGAACGAAGGTCTCGTTCAAACCGGTCACGACCCGATCGAATTTGATTCCGATTGCCGCGAGGGAATTTGCGGCACTTGCTCGCTCGTTATTGACGGAGTGCCACATGGTGCGCAGAAGGAACCTGGGACGGCCGCTTGCCAGCTTCACATGCGTCGCTTCAAAAACGGCGACACCATCACGATCGAACCCTGGCGCGCCAAGGCCTTCCCCATCATCAAAGACTTAGTCTGCGACCGCAGCTCGTTTGACCGCATCATCCAGGCCGGAGGATTTGTCTCCGTGAATACGGGCGGCGCGCCCGATGCCAATACCATTTCGGTGGCTAAGCCGTCCGCAGACCGCGCGATGGATGCGGCCGCTTGCATCGGATGCGGCGCTTGTGTGGCCGCTTGCAAGAATGCCTCGGCGATGTTGTTCGTCGCGGCCAAGGTGTCTCATCTCTCGAGTCTTCCGCAAGGGAAGCTCGAGGCACAGCGCCGGGTGACAAAGATGGTCGCGCAAATGGATCAGGAGGGCTTTGGGAACTGCTCGAATCAATCGGAGTGCGAAGCGGTATGCCCCAAAGAGATTTCGGTCGATTTTATCGCCCAGATGAACCGAGAGTATTTGAAAGCGGCTAAGTAACACGGTTTGACAGGTCCAGTCGTAAATTAGTATTTTTTGGGAAATTCGAGCAAATCTTGAGGAGGACGTTCCATGGTAACACCAATTGATCCCGATTTCATGAAGCACCGCACCATCGTTGGTAAAGGCGAAGGTGGAGCCTACGACATTTGGGGCCCAGTGGAGCCTCCCGCAAAGCTCGGCATTCACGGAACCGCCGTGGCTGTCGATTACGATCTCTGCGTGGCTGACGGCGCCTGCCTCGATGCATGCCCGGTCAATGTGTTTGACTGGCAAGACACCCCCGGACATCCGGCGTCTGCGAAGAAGGCTCGCCCCATTCGCGAAAAAGATTGTATTTTCTGCACCGCTTGCGAAAGCGTCTGCCCAGTTCTCGCGATTAAGATCACACAACCGTAGTCGTTTCGTCACTCATTCTCAAACGCCATCCCTCATCGCATTCTTGGGTGAGGGGTGGTTCTTTTTAAGGGTATAATTTGGAACGCTTATGATGCGATCGATGTGCAAATCCAAGATTCACCGAGCCACCGTTACGGAGGCTAATCTTTCCTATGAGGGAAGCATTACCATCGATGAAATGCTTTTAGAATCGGCGGACATCGTGCCTTACGAGATGGTGCAAGTGCTCAACGTTAATAATGGCCAGCGCTTCGAAACCTACGCGATCCCCGGCAAGTCGGGTTCGGGAACCATCTGCCTGAATGGAGCGGCGGCACGTCTTGGTGTGGTGGGCGATAAAGTCATCATTATCAGCACGGCGATTGTTCCTGAAATAGATGTTCCTTCCTTTTCACCCAAAGTCGTCTTCGTCAACGACAAAAACAAACGCGTTATCAAGAAGTAATGACTCGGCGACGCCTGGCGTGGTCCGCAGGACTCATCGCCATCGTCTACGGCCTGGTCTGTCTGGATGTCGTCATGCGGGCGAAACAAGCGTATTTGGAAGGGGAGAAAGCCGCAAATCCTCGAGAAGCCTTTGCCTGGTACGAAACCGCCGCCACGCAATTCACACCGCCCGAATCGGTTTGGAGCCGCCGCGCTCGCGCAAAAATGCCTCTGGCCAAAGAGCGGTGGAAAGCCGACCTTAAATCACGCCACATTTCATTCGACGATTCGATGCTCGAATAGCTCATTCAATAAGGTCGCAACATTCATCAACTACGTCCCCTTCGTTTTGGCTCAAAAGTAAACTAAAATACTACTCGTGAAACGCTGGATTCTTCTGCTTCTTTTGGGCTGCGTCGGCTGTGCGAGCGCTCCAAGCGAAATTAGGCGTTTGAGTCCTGTCATCAGTTCCTCGTCGGTTCCTCCCTTATGTCGTGTCATCAGTGTCGTCAAAGAGTCGCCTGCGGCCAGAACCGGGATCGAAATCGGTGACACCTTGAGGTCCGTCAACGGCCAAATCCCCGCCGATGCATCCGCCTTCTCCGATATTGTGGGAGTGGCACCCAAAGATAGCGATTTTGAAGTGCTCAAGAACGGACAATCCACTCACGTGAAAATTCAACTGAATGCAGACCGCCCGCGACTCGGGACCGTGTGCGATTTGGCGGGATGGAAAAAGTTAGGCGTAACCGCCGCAGGGAATGAATCAGTCACCGTATTCGACGGTCCGCTGGCCATGACGGCCTCAGGCATCATCGATAAAGGAATTATTTTCATGCGCTTGCGGATCACCAACAACAGTGAGAAATCTGTCGAGATTGGAACGCAACTCTTCACCGCCACCCAAGGAGACGGAACACCGCTCGCGGTCTTGACCCCTAAAGAAGTGATGTGTGAATTGTACGGTGACAAGGGTGCTCATCTCCTAGCGCTAAAAAAGAAACGGACTGAGGCTCTCGAGTCTCACGATGGTTTGCCCGGAATGGAACCCGCCTCTGAAGAACATTGTGAGTCAGGCGCCCAGGGCCGACTGCCCAACGCGGATGCCCATTTTGCCGACGCGAACGCGCAATACTTAGCGACTGAATCCTTGTGGCCATCGACTTATCAAGCCGGGACGGTCGCCGACGGT
>JAYWEN010000144.1:0-14625 GCA_043779245.1 Elusimicrobiota bacterium
CTAATCCTTTCCTTTCTCGTCAAAAAAGTCCTCGTTTTTTAGCGAAATACCCCCTAGACTTAGGCAGATTCATATGGATTTAAAGCGTCCTTTGCGCGCCTCAATTCTCGCGAAAATTGCCATCTTTACGGCACTTTTTTCGCTCATTCCCCTATATTTACTGACCACCGTTTTCATCCTCATTCATCGCGAATTCCATTGGTACGGAATGCTCGCTCTTGTCATTTTGACTGTGCTGATGCTGGGCGGCGCGTACCTGTTTGCCCGTCACCTGACTCGCCCCTTGCTGGCGCTTAAGCGCGGCGTTGAAAATATCGCTAAAGGCGATTTCTCGACGCTGGTCGAAGTGTCCACGGCCGATGAGCTTCAAGATCTGGCAGGAGCCTTCAACCAAATGAGCCAAGATCTGCGCCAATACAGTGAAGCGCGGGTGGACGAACAGCTGGCGGAAAAGACAAAGATTGAGGGCATTATCTATTCCAGCGAAGATGGAATCATCCTCACCGATGAAGACGCTCATGTTCAACTAATTAACCCGAAGGCCAAAACGCTGCTTGAGGTGGATGAGGATCAAGATGCTTTAGAAGGTCGCCCGGTTTGGAGCTTTGTGAAGCACGACGGCCTCGCCATCGCGATCCGGGAGAGTTTGGAAGGGGACTCTCCCAAGATCATTCGCGAGGTCAATCTCTCGAGCGAAGGGGTGCGACGCTTCTATTCGATCTCCGTCTCACTCGTGAATGCACCGGAAGGAAGTGGAACGAATTACTGGTTTGTCGTCCAAATTCGCAACGTCACCGCAGAAAAAGAGCTCGATCAACTCAAAGACGATTTTCTCCAATCGCTCACGCATGATTTGCGCAGCCCGATGACGGCGGTCCGGGGCTACTTACAAGTGCTCGGAGAAGAAATGGCTGGGCCACTCAATGATGAGCAGAAAAAAATGATCCGGATTATGGAAAATGCCTCGACTAAGCTTTTACATATCGTTTCCAATCTTTTGGACAGTGCAAAGATGTCAGCTGGAAAACTCAAGCTCAATATTGCGGAATGCAACTTGCGGCAGGTTCTTCCGAATACGGTTGAAATGTTCCACACTGAAGCCGCCAAAAAGAAAATTACGCTTACACTGGATTTGCCCGACCGCATGACCATGATCAAACTCGATCCGCAGCTTTTGGAGCGAGTCCTCATTAACTTGATCGGGAATGCGATTAAGTTCACCCCCGATAGCGGATTCATCACGGTGAAATTTATTGAGCTCTCGGACCGCATTCAGGGTCAGGTTATCGATACCGGGAATGGAATGCCTCCCGAATTTTTGAACCGCGTGTTCAAAAAATTTGAACAGGCCTCAGGCACCCGCGGGGGAACGGGGTTGGGACTATCGATCTGCAAATTTATCGTCGATGCGCACTACGGGGAAATCACGGTGCGCTCCAAACAAGGGGAAGGATCTACCTTCACGTTCTCAATCCCGCGCGGCTTGGAGCAAAACGAACGCGGCGAAGTCTTCCGCATCCGCCCCGGCCAAAACCTCGCCGCCTAATCCCTAACGGGACTTCACTCGAACAAAAGGAATGTCGCTACGTTTTCCAGCCGATAAATCGTCCCATAGATCCTTCTGCGAGACTTCGATCGGATCAAAGAAATCAGACAAGGCCGCTTTGGCCGCAGTATTCGTGGGATCTCCGGTGAGGACCAGCACTTGATAGCCCCACCGTTTGGGTGACCCACGCATTAAATCCCGCGGCACAGTCACACGAAAGCTGGCGCCATCGATCACGACAGGGAACGTTTGAACTGTGCCATAAGTCCCCATACCTTGAGTTCGATACAGAGTCGCGACGGGCCCAACAATGGAAAGCGCATACTCCCAAGCATCGCTTGAAGGCGTTGTAAATTTCCGTCCGGCTAGGAAAGTAGGCGTTCCCGCATTGGGCTGGCCATTTAAGTCGACGTAGATATCAATCACCGCGTTGGCTGCTGAACTGACCGACACCATCCACTGAATGGTATCCGAGGCAGCGCGAACGTCGAATGAGCGCAGGTCCGGCCCGCCTGGGATGAGCGCGTCGCCGATAGCGTCTTCGATGTGAATTTGTTCTCGACCATCAGGAAAACGTTCGGCTTGTACGATCGTAGACGTAGAGCGTTGAGGGCTCGAGAATGGAGCGGCTGTCGATTTGAAGAGATCGTCATCGGGTTGACGGCCGATCAATCGATAGACAGCCAAGAGCGTCGCCTGGAATTCATGTTCCCGCTCCTCAGCCAACGCAGGAGAAATGGTTGGATTATCAAAGGAGGAAAAATAATTGGAATTCTGTGCGCTGTAGAGTTCCTCGAAGGCAACGTCCAATCTTTGAACAGAGGCCTGACCTGAATTCTTATAGCCTTCTAAAAGCTCACGAGTTTTGCGGAGTGCAGACCAGGCGGAATTTTTTGCAGGCCGCCCAATCCAGGCTGACCAATCATTATCAGCCCACGTGCGCAGCTTCCAAGAACCGGCTTGTGCGAGCGGTACCGACTGGACTGTGGCCTCCTGAGGCAAAATGCATATCCCGTTCTTCGCTTTCATGTCAGCCATCCAATTATCCAATGGATGATCTTTGGTTTGGCGCTCATCCCAAACACGTACGACTGTCGATTGCGCTTTCCCGGCGGGCGTCGCGTCCCAGACAATTAAAGGACCTGACACATAAGCCCCATCCACAGCTGGGGCGCCGAGGGCGGCAACCGTCCAGGAAAAACCCATCCGTTCTAAGAGCGCAATCAGTTTTGGGCTCGCGGCGCCGTACGGGACAACCAAACCATGAGGCAAGAAACCACAGATTTTGAAAAAGCCCGCTTTGGAGCGCGCAATCAATTGAATGACATCATCCGGGTACGCATAGGCCGGAGTGGGAATGGGTGTGCCAGCGGGCAAACTCTCTTTCGCATTTGAGCTGTCCATTAATAGAGGAAGGATAGGAGCGTTGGGAATTTGCAACGCAAAATCGATTCGGCCTTGTTTATGCAGGGTCAAAAGCTGCGCTTTCACATGGGGGTCTTTTTCGATATGTGGCGAATGGGGCGACAGCGCGACCACTAAACGTAAATCAGGATATTTAGCAAACCATTTCGGCCAGCTCGCAGCGCCTTCGTCGGACTGCGGAATATATACAAGCATCTGACGCCAAGGGTGTGATGCAGCTGAGGGAACAGGAAGAGCCGGAGGGGTTTTCTCTGTGACTCGCGATGGAACGGCGCAACCTGTGAAAAGCAACAGCAGTATCAGAAAGTGCATCACGAATTTATTATATCAGTGAACCCTCACCCGAGTCGCCAAAGCGGCCGGATGAGGGTTGGATTCCAGTATAATGGGAGGAATTTTATGCGTCCAGGAATCTTCATCACCTTCGAAGGGCCAGAAGGTAGCGGAAAATCAACCCATATCAAACTGCTGGGCGAGTATCTGACCTCCAAAGGGCAAACCGTGTTGATCACCCGCGAACCGGGAGGAACGATACTGGCGACCGGGATCCGAAAGCTCCTTTTGGAAGGCGGCGACGGGCTTTCTCCCATGGCCGAACTCTTCCTTTATGAAGCCGACCGCGCTCAGCATGTTCACGAGACGTTAACCCCCGCGTTAAGAAAGGGAACCACTGTCTTGTGCGATCGTTATACGGATTCGACCTTGGCCTACCAAGGCGACGGCCGCCGCTTAGACAAAAAGACTATCCATATTTTAAATGACATTGCCGCAAGCGGGCTCGAACCTCACCTCACGCTTCTTTTGGATGTACCGGTTACGAGAGGACTGCGCTTGGCCAAGAAAACGAAGAATCATCATGACCGGTTGGAGCGCGCGGGACTTGCTTTTCACAACCGAGTACGGCAAGGATTTTTGCAAATGGCCAAAAAACAGCCTAAGCGATTTAGAATCATCAATCAACAAGAGCAACCGGCTGAAACTCAGAAACTCGTTCGCCGAGCTGTCGATCAATTTCTACTAAAACGTTTATGAGCCTTGAATCCATCATCGGGCAACCTTTAGCCGCAGACCTGTGCCGCAAATGGCTCGCGCGAGACACGACACACCCGCTTTTATTTTTCGGTCCGGATGGCGTTGGAAAGAAAACATTAGCCCTTGAAGTGGCGAAGGCGTTGAACTGTAAACCCTCATCCGGGCTTCGCCGCCTTCTCCCTCAGCCGGGAGAAAGAATAGCTGTTCCCCCTCTCCCTGCTGAGGGAGAGGGTCGGGGTGAGGGTAAGCCCTGCGACACCTGCATCTCTTGCAAAAAGGTCGCTGCTGGCAACCATCCGGATGTTCGTGTGATCGATTTCGCGTGGCAAGCCGCCGAGCGCAAGGAGCCGATCGAAAAGCAGCAAAACTTGAAGATTGAAACGATTCTTACCGAACGCCACCGCCTGCTGCAGCGACCGGCCGAAGGCGCTTGGAAGGTCACTATCATTGACGACGCCCACCGGCTTACGCCAGACGCAGCCAATGTGCTATTGAAAGTATTAGAAGAGCCACCTTCTAACACCGCACTTTTCTTGATCACTCCGTTTCGGGACCGGCTTTTTGCCACTATTATTTCGCGTTGTCAACCCGTGCGGTTCCGTGCGCTAAACGATCAGGAACTCTGCCAATGCTTGAGCCGGCTCAAGATTCCCGCTGAACTTCACACGCGCTTAAGCGAAATGGCTTTGGGATCGCCGGGGCGCGCTATCCACTTAAGCCGCGAAGAACAGATCGAAGCGGTTCGCGAGGCCGAGAACCTTTGGCAAACGTTGGGCCAGCTTACGCCTTCGAAGTTGCTCCATGCGGCGGGCGGTCGCTCGAAAACCTTTCGTCCCACGCGAAATGATATCGAAGAGCAAATTCAAAGCCTACTCGTCCCAGCGGCCCGCGCGTTGCGTGGAGGAGACCGCAGAGCACAAGATCCAATCAAGCGAATCCACGCGGCACTCGCCCAATTGCGCCAGAATGTTCAGCCCGCTCTCGTTTACGACCATCTCCTTTTACAATTGGCCAAAGGCGCTAAAGAGCGCCCACTACAGGAAAATACATGAATCGATTTTTTGTCACGACCCCCATTTTTTATGTGAACGATGTGCCTCACATTGGTCATGCGTACACGACGATCGCCTGCGACGTTCTGGCGCGCTGGTACCGTGGGCACGATCAAGAAGTGCTTTTCCTGACTGGGACGGACGAACATGGCACCAAAATCGCCCAGGCGGCCGCGGCGCATAACAAGGACCCGCAAGCCTACTGCGACGAGATCTCAGGAAAATTCCAGGAAGCCTGGAAAGAGTTGCAGATTACAAACGATGCCTTTATCCGTACAACGTCTCCCCAACATACCCGCGCGGTTCAAACGTTTCTGAAAACGCTTTGGGACAAAGGGGTTATTTTCAAAGCTCGTTACGAAGGAAAGTACTGCGTCCAATGTGAGCGCTTCTATACCGATGATGAGCTAATCGGCGGGTTGTGCCCCGACCACCGTATTCCGCCCGAGATTCAATCCGAGGACAACTATTTTTTCCGTCTGTCGCAATACAAAGACGAACTCTTGGCGGCCATCACGGATGAGACCCACCCCAATCACTTTAAAATTTTCCCCCGAGAACGCCGCAACGAAGTGATCGGCAAACTCAAGCAGCAGGTCAACGATGTCAGTATGTCCCGCGCCACACTCACCTGGGGCATTCCTCTTCCTTGGGACCGTTCGCAGACGACTTATGTTTGGGTGGATGCGCTGATCAACTACCTCACCGCCATTGGGTATCCCGATGACATGGAACGTGTGAAACAATGGTGGCCGGCCGATCTTCATCTCATGGCCAAAGACATCCTGTGGTTTCATGCGATCATCTGGCCTGCGCTCTTGATCGCGGCTGGCATTAAAGTGCCGAAGAAAATTTATGCGCATGGATTCTTTACTGTGAATGGGCAGAAGATGTCCAAGAGTCTGGGAAATGTCGTGCGCCCGGCCGAACTCGTGAAAGAGTATGGCGTCGATGCCACGCGCTACCTTCTTTTGTCGGCCTTTCCATTTGGTCAGGACGGGGATTTTGCTGTGGAGACATTGAAAATTGGCTACAACGCTGCTCTAGCCAATGATTTAGGAAATCTTATTTCTCGATCCATGACCATGGCCGAAAAGTACTGCGAATCCAAAGTACCCGAAGGCCAAGCGCGTGATCTGGTGGAACTCGTGTTAAAGGATCTAAGCGGCATAGACACGCAGCTTGAGCATCTGCAATTCAAGGATGCGCTCGTCACAATTTTTACAGCGGTTGATCGCGTAAATCGGTTCATTGAGGAGAAAGCACCCTGGAAAATGTTTAAGACCGCGCCGCAGGATGTTGGCCCGGTCATGAAACAAGTTCTGGTGAGTCTCAAAGCATTGACGTTCTACCTTCGACCCTTCATGCCGGACACCGCTCAAACGTTATGGATGCAGCTCGGGCAAGCTGACTACATCAAGAACCGCGCCGTGGAATTTTTCGACAACCCCGGTTCGGTCGACCTGCCGGTAGGCCAAATTCTTACCCGCGGAGCCGTCTACTTTCCTAGGAAGTAATGTTCGTCGACACGCATCTTCATGTGGCTGATGCGAAGTTCGACTCAGATCGCGATGAGGCTATTGAACGCGCGCGCGCGGCCGGCGTAACGACCTTTATCGAAATCGCGGAATCTCCCGAAACCTGGGACGCGGCCGTAGCTCTCGCGGAAAAATATCCCTTCATTTATGCGAGTCTCGGCATTCATCCTCATCATGCCCACGAGGCCGGGCCCGATCAATGGCCGACCTTATCTAAGAAGCTGCGCGAACTGCTCAAACATCCGAAGGTTGTCGCGATTGGCGAGTTCGGACTGGATTATTTTCGGATGCAGAACACAAAGGAACAGCAGGATTACATTTTTCGACAGCAACTGGATTTGGCCAAGGAAACGGGCAAGCCCATTGTGATCCACTGTAGAGAGGCACACGCCGATACACAAAAGGCACTTTTTGAGTATTATCCCGAGACGGCATACGCCAACTCGTGCCCCAACCCCAACGGAGTCATTCATTGTTTCACGGGAACCTGGGAGGACGCCCAAGCGTATTTATTCCATGGATTTCTTTTGGGGATTGATGGACCGGTGACCTATCCGAACAGTAAAGAGCTGCAGCTGAACGTCACGCGCCTCCCTCTTCAACGCTTGGTCCTTGAAACCGATTCCCCTTATCTGCCGCCTCAATCGCATCGCGGATTGCGCAACGAGCCGTTGCACATCCCGACGATCGCCGCCGCAATAGGCACGCTCAAACATAAAACGACCGAAGAAGTAGCTCGACAAACCACCCTCAACGCGAAATCATTGTTTCGGCTTTCCTAATGGAGGAGGGCGCCCCGCAAGTTGGGATGACGTCCTTCAGACGCACCCTTCTCATCACGTTGGCTTTATCCGTATTGCTATTTCTCTCGGGCGGAAGCTTGTACTATTGGCGGTCGTCAAGCGTGCGGCTCACAGCAGACGGTCAGACACGGCGCATCTTCACAAAGGCGGAGGATATCCGCGGATTTTTGCTGGAACAACACATCCCGATGGCACCCAGCGATTTTATTATCCCGTCTCAGGACACCAAGATCGAGCATAACACCGCCGCAAAGATTACGCGCGTCACGGTCGAAACGCATATTGAGATCTCGACCGCCACACCTGTCGTTCGTTGGCAAACCCGAACGCGCGAAAACCTACGTCGCACGCTGGCGCAAAAAGGCTATTCCGCGGTCACGAAGCGAAAAGTTCAGGTCACGAAACACGATGGAGTCGAAATCAGCCGCGCCATTCTTTCGGAATCCATTTCGAAGGTTCCATTTTTTACGCTCACTTTTTTCACAAAGGATGGTCAACCGGGGAGAAAGTACGACCTACTCAAATGCAAGGTCCTCAAAATGCGCACCACAGGATATTACGTCGGAGAGAAAACAGTTCCAAGCGATGTGACCTTTATGGGTCACAAGCTCCAGCGTGGACTGGTCGCGGTCGATCCGAAAGTTATTCCATTGGGATCGCGTCTCTATGTGACGGGATACGGCTACGCCTACGCCTCTGACACGGGCAGCGCCATCAAAGGACTTCGCCTAGACTTGGCCGTGTCAGGCCGGAAAGAAGAAGCCCGCTTCAACCGCCACAATGTGCCGGTTTTTATTTTGGAGAAGGCTGGACGATGGTGAAGGACTTACGACTCGAGGGTGGTGTGGGTGATGGGTTCGACTTGGACACCTTTTTTGGTGAGGAATTGCACGGCGGCGTCCAAGGTTTTGTCGTCTTTGGCTTCGAGTTCTAAAACAATCTCGCCAGTCGTCGGGGTCACTTTTGCTCGCCGGATATTAAACACCACATCCAACGTTCTAGACATTTGATGAATCAACGGCTCTTTGACAAGATTCGTTGGATAAATCAATTCAACTTGGCGTTTAACCGACATGCTTAGTGCGCTCCGCCCGCGATGGCCGGGATGATCGAAATTTCGGCATTTTCAGCAACGGCTGTTTTCGCGCCTTCTTTAAAACGAATGTCTTCCCCATTGATGAAGACATTGATGAAGCGGCGAATTTGGCCGTTTTCATCGCAGATGCGTTCTTTCATGCCAGGATAGCTCTTTTCTAAGTTACCGAGCACTTCATCGATTGTCTTTCCTTCGACATCGACGACGGGCTGTTCTTTTGTGAGCTTGCGAAGTGGGGCTGGGATGCGAACTTTGGCTGCCATAGGATCCTCCGAACTTTAAACCTTTTCTAACGTTTGTGACGCTGAAAGCTTGTCGTAAATCTCGCGAAACTGGGCGATCGAAGGATCGATCACAACGGGCTTTTGTACGCGGTCAAAGATCACTTCTTGTGTCTTGTAGCCATTTCCCGTGATATAGGCGACCGTCAGCTCGTCGGGTCGTATTCTACCAGAAGCCACCATCTTCTTCAAAGATGCGATCGTCACGCCGCCGGCCGTCTCGGTGTAGACACCTTCCGTCTGAGCCAAGGTGAAAATACCTTCGATCACTTCTTCATCCGTCACGCTTTCCGCGCAGCCGCCGGTTTTCTGAATAATCTTGAGCGCGTAATAACCGTCGGCCGGATTTCCGATAGCCAAGCTCTTGGCAATCGTGTTCGGCTTCACAGGCTTAATGATGTCCGAATTTTCTTTAAACGCGCTAACGATCGGAGAGCAGCCCAGCGCTTGGGCGCCGGACATCTTCGTCGGATGATCGGCGATGAGACCAACCTTAATGAACTCCTGAAATCCTTTATGAATCTTCGTCAGCAAAGAGCCACTGGCCATAGGAACCACGCAATGATCGGGAGCGCGCCAGCCGAGCTGCTCAGCCACTTCAAATCCTAATGTCTTTGAGCCTTCCGAGTAATAAGGACGAACGTTCACATTCACAAACGCCCAATTGAACGCATCGGCGATTTCCGCGCAAAGCTTATTCACTTGATCGTAATTGCCTTTGATACCGACGATCGTGGGGCCGTAGATCCCGGCGCCGACGATTTTGCTGGGCTCGAGATCGGCCGGGATAAACACATAGGCTTTGAGTTTCGCATGCGCGCCGTAAGCGGCGGTAGCGCCGGCTAAATTTCCGGTGGACGCACAGGCAACCGTTGTAAATCCGAGCTCACGAGCACGTGAAAGAGCCGTCGACACCACACGATCTTTAAAGGAAAACGTGGGATTAACCGAATCGTTTTTGATCCAAAGATTTTTGAGACCGACGACTTCGCCTAAGTGTTTAGCGTGCCAGAGCGGCGTGAGACCTTCCTGAAGAGTGATGACATTGTGGGTTTCAACGGGGAGAAAGTCCCAGTAGCGCCAGAGACTACGCGGGCCTTTTTCGATCGATTCACGGCTAACGCGCTTTTTGATCGCGTCGTAGTCGTAGACCACTTCCAAGGGACCAAAACAGAACTCGCAGACGTGCAACGCTTTAGCGGGATACTGGTGGCCGCATTCTTTACATTGTAAGGCTTTAATTTTTAGGTCAGGCATCCGAGAATTATAGCAACAGGAACCTACCGGTATTTCACACTGCAGCCATAGGGACGCGTTAGAGGGGTTGAGACCGGCTTATTAGTCATCGCTTCATCCAAAGCCGACGAGACATAATTTTTGGAGACAGCAATATCAGAGGAATCTGCTGAATTATGATCATCAATAGCTCCCTGATAAATCAGGACGCCCTTAGGATCAACAATAAACATATGAGGTGTTGTTTTCGCCCCGTAAAGTAGACCGATTTTACCATTGGCGTCCATGAGCGTCATGGTCGCTTTTGAACCATTTTTGGCCCTGGTTTCCTGCATTTCAGATGCCGTCATGTATCCTTCGCGACCCTCAGCACTGGAAGCGACTTCAAACCAAACAACGCCTTTCTTGCCGTAGGCATCCTGGAGCTTCTGCATATTGCCGCTATCATAGTGCTTATGAATGAACGGGCAATCGCGGTTGAACCACTCAAGCACCACGAACTTTCCTTTATAGTCCGCCAATTTGTAATCCTTCCCGTCGCTACCCTTCCCAAGAAAATCCGGAGCGGGCTTTCCTACCACCACCGCCCCCATCGCCACATTTCCCATGCACGCCGCAACAAATAAACTTAATAAAAATCGCCGCATAAATCCTCCTTAGAAGTCTGATTCATCTTATCATTCAGGGTGCTAATGGAAATCCATGTTCCTAATCCGTGGAGGGCCGATTTAAACCTTAAAACTGTTTCTCGATCTCCGAGAAGGCAATCCACCGCTTTCCCGGGTGAGGCCAACGATTGCTCCAGGGTTGATCCGGACGCAGTGAGCGTGGGTATGTCCTGCCACGATTTCCCATACGCCTGGCCCTGGATAATGTTCAGTCTTTGTGCAGCCTTTTCACTCACTGCAAGGATTCGCTGACGCGCATCCAATAAGAGTACGGGCACGGTAAAATGGCATAAAACCATCTGAAGTACAGCCTGATTTCTCACCTGGACTTGTTGGATTTTCGATTCCAATTCTTGCCCAAACGCCGTCGCTTCGTTAAGGAGCGCCTCTAAATCATCCAAACGAATTTTCTGTTCCTGGCGTTTCTTTTGATTTATTAAAGATAGAGCCAATAGAGCCAAGGCCAACACACTTAGGAAGAGAATATAAAGCAGACTCTCATGAATAGCTCTTTGGCGAAACGACACGTCAGAAAGCCCGAATTTGAGATGTCCCCAAGGGCTTTGAGAGGTGCCTAGGGAATAACTCCAAACACCGGGTCGAACGCGCGACTGCAGCGTCTGGCCAAGCTTGGCGGGCTCGTTATGCGCAAGAATTTTATTTTCCTCATCCACGATGGCCGTAAATGAAATCCCAGGCACTTGAGCCGTCGCTTGAACCACCTGCTGCAAAAGTAAGTCATCCTTAAAGTCGTGCGCGTGGTCCAAGACCGGAGAAACCGTTCGGCTAATACGACGAGCCAGCGATGATTCGTGATCACCCATCATTTGTTGAGTGCCAAACCATTGGGCCGCTGTCAGAAGTCCTAGGCCTAAAAAAATAGCACTCGCTTCAACCCAGACGCGTTTGTCGATCATCCGGGGGCCTGTCCATTCATAAACGTAATGAGGAGCGGACCGAACAGAACAACGAACAACGTAGGAAAAATGAAAACAAAGAGTGGAAACATAAGTTTTAGCGGGGCCACTGCGGCCCGCTTCTCAGCTTGATAGGCGCGCGTTTTCCTAAGCGATTGGGATTGAGTCCGAAGAATGGGAGCGAGCGACGAGCCCAACTCGATCGCTTGAACAATGGCGCGAATTGTTTCCTGGAACCCGGATTCCCGAACACGCTCATGCATTTGTCTCAAGGCCACAAGACGGGGTGTGCCTGTACGGATTTCCTGCTGGAGCCTCAACAACTCCTCTTTGAGCGGTCCATCGGGCCCTCTTTCCAGATATTGATTAAGTGCGACTTGGAAATCCAGCCCCGCTCTCATAACAAGAGAAATCAAATCAATGGCTTCCGGTAACGCCGCCGCTATTTTAGGTAAGCGCTTCCGATCGATGAGCCATTGGCGAAACCGCTGGTCAATTTTTCTGAGTGATGGATTCATCAATCAACCTCGATGGTCACGATGCTTTTGATCACTAAGCCGCCCACGGTCACCATAACGATCACTCCAGCGAGCATGAGCTGTCCAAGCGCGCTTGTAAACATGGGTGTCACCATCTCGGGAGCAATAAAGAAAAGAGCCAATAGGATTAGAAAAGGCATCGCACCAATAAGGATACCGGACACCTTTCCTTGAGCCGTGAGTGCCGCTACTTTTTCGCGAAGGGACTGTTGTTCTTGCAAAGTTGTAGCCAGCGTCTCAAGAACGTCTGCAAGAGAACCCCCGGTAGTTTGCGTGATCTGCACAGCCGCCACAAACCAACTCATTTCTTTGAGCGTCACTTGTTCTGATAACTCGTCCAACGCTTGCGACAGAGTCTTCCCAACCTGGAGAGATTGAAGCAACCAGCGCCAATGCGATCCTAACGGATCTTCACAATCGCGTGAGATGTATTCTAATGCCTGGGTAAATCCCACACCAATTCGTAAAGCGTGCGTTAAGCCCTGGAGCGACTGACGCAACTGAGAAGCCAGTTTCTCGCGATGTCGTTCTTCCTTTATTTTCTGCCAAACCCAAGGAGAACCGGCGATTAGGGCAATGCCGACAGCGATCAAAATCATGCGGCTTCCTCGCCCAGCACCCGCGAGATTATTCCAGTCGATTCGAATTTGCTTAGTCTGTAACGAAATAATTCCTGCGTCGCAAGAAGGTCTCCTTCCATTCCAGTGACTTCAGTCACGGACGTGACCTTTCTGGCACCGGTCGCCAAGCGTGTCTGTTGAATAATCACATGCACCGCGCTGCGGATCTGTTCACGAACCACGCGAATTGGAAGATCCATGCCGGCCATCAGCACCAGTGTTTCTAATCGGCCCAAAGCATCTCGGGGCGAATTGGAATGGACCGTCGTGAGCGATCCGTCATGACCTGTGTTCATCGCCTGCAGCATATCGAGAGCTTCACCTCCGCGACATTCTCCGATCACAATGCGGTCCGGTCGCATGCGAAGCGCATTCATAACGAGACGTCGTATTGGGATCGCGCCTTCTCCCTCCGCATTGGGCGGACGACTTTCCAAACGAACCACATGCGGCTTCTGGAGTCGCAGCTCCGCGGCATCTTCGATCGTCACGATTCGTTCATCGTCTGGGATTAAGGAAGACAACGCGTTAAGCAACGTGGTTTTTCCGCTTCCCGTCCCCCCGGACACGACAATATTTTTTCTTCCTAAGACGCACCGTTGAAGAAAATCAGCCATCGGTTGACTTAGGGAGTCCAGTGCCACTAAATCTTCGAAACGAAGGGCTTTTGTCATGAATTTTCGGATCGTCACAGTGGGGCCATCAATCGCCAAAGGTGGGAGGATAATATTGACGCGAGAGCCATCAGCCAATCGAGCGTCACATAGGGGCATGCTTTCGTCGACGCGTCGTCCCAAGGGCGCCACGATTCGATCGATCACGGCGCGAAGCTGAGCGTCCGTACCAAATTGGACATCGGTTGGATACAGTCTTCCTTTTCGCTCTACATAAATGCAGCCGCGGCCATTGATCATCACTTCAGAGATCTCCGGATCTTTCAGTAGAGGTTCGATGGGTCCCAAACCTAACACGTCATCCAGAACTCGCGTAAGAAGCGCGCTACGTTCTTCACGAGAGACTGACAGAGTGGCATCTTCTGCCAAACAGGTTTCGACCGTTTTTTGGGCCGAGTCTTTTCCGAGAAGCGAGTTTGAAGACGCCTCCTGATCGTGAACCATGGTACGCAGCAACTCGGGTTGTGCCTTGCTCTTAATTTGTTCAACGATCTCATTTATGGTTTCGGCCGAACCCTGCGGTGGGCGCGACTCATAGAGCGATTCTTGTGATTCAAGCTGACGCGCGAGGTCACAAATACCTCTCTTGAGCCGCAAACCGTTGCCATTGTCCTCTGCGATTCGTGCAATGACCGATTTGCCGGGATAAAGCTCATCTCCTAATTTTGAAAGCAGGTCCTTGGCTGAAAGACGATTGAAAATAGGTTGCCCCAACGCGTGAGGAAGATGTGCTTCGGCCAATTGTGTCAAAAGGAACTTATAGCCCGCGATCGAGATGGGACCTGGACGTGCGACAGCGAGTACTAAATCTGCATTTTCAAGCCATGCAGCATATTCGGGCACAAGAGCTTCAGTTCCACTCGTGACAACCCATGAAAAGGATCTTTTGAGCAGAGCCGCCAGACGCCTTGTCATGAGGGCCGAAGGCCAAACGTTTAAACGCAAAACGGCGAGATTCTCCTGATCAGTCAGTAGATAATTTCTAAGAAGCTCTGGGGATCGAGATTCAAAGCGATCAATCCATTCCCAAGGATCCGATGAATCTAGAATATGCGGCGCGGAACCGATTGTGACAAGGACGGTCGAAACCCCGCTATGGCTCCAATATCTTGCACATTCTTCTGCAATCGTTCGACGACCGGCACCTGGCTCACAGCTCCAAAAGGCGATGCTTCTATTCATGATTCATTCCTGGAGT
>JAYWEN010000145.1:0-2554 GCA_043779245.1 Elusimicrobiota bacterium
ATTTAGGACATGGAGTTCAGGCGGCGCTGAAGATCACCATCGTCGGGGAGAATGGTTGATCTAATAGACAAAACTCCTCCTCAGGCCCCTGAGGCGGAAATGGCCGTCTTGGGCGCCATGCTGATCGAGCGTGAAGCCCAGGCCAAAGTTCTCGATATCCTCGATGAAAACTGCTTTTACAAACCGGCCCATCAGCACATCTTTCGCACGATCACACACCTCTTTGCCGAAGGATCCGCCGTCGATGTCGTCACGGTCGGTGAAAAGCTTAAAAATCAGCAGCTTTTAACTGATATCGGCGGGTCTTCTTACTTAACCGATCTCACGAATGTCCTTCCGACCGCCGCCAACGTTGAACATTACGCCCGCATCATCAAAGACAAAGCGGTCCTGCGCCAGCTGATCAGCGTCTCCACAAAAATCGTGACGGCCGCCTACAGCCAACAGGGAGACGTCGCCGATCTCCTCGATCAAGCCGAACATCAAATTTTCAGCATCGCCCAATCCAAAGCCGAGAAAGGCTTTATCTCTGTTTCTGATCTTGTGCATGATGTCATCGAAACCGTCGAAAAACTTTATCAACGTAAAACTCACGTTACCGGCGTCTCGACAGGTTTCACTGAAATTGACGCGATGACGTCAGGCTTCCAGCCCTCGAACCTAATCATCATCGCCGGTCGACCTTCAATGGGGAAAACCAGCTTTGCCATGAACATCGCCGAACATGTGGCGCTTCACGAGAAAAAACCGGTGGCGGTCTTTTCCTTGGAAATGTCCCGTGAGGAACTCATGCTGCGTATGCTCTGCTCACAGGCACGAGTGGATAGTCATAAAGTGCGTCGCGGCTATTTGGAAAAGAAATATTGGAATACGCTCACCGCGGCGGCGAGCCAAATCGCTCAATCTCCGATTTATATCGATGACAGCTCGGGGATCTCGGTGTTGGAAATGAGGGCTCGGTCGCGACGACTCGCCGCGGAACTTGCCTCCAAAGGAACTCCACTCGCCATGATTCTTGTCGACTATCTCCAGCTCATGCGCGGGATGGGCAAGATCGAAAACCGCCAGCAGGAAATCTCCGAAATTTCGCGCAGCTTAAAAGCGCTCGCGCGTGATCTTCGTGTTCCCATCGTGGCCCTTTCACAGCTGTCTCGCCGCGCCGAAGAGAAAGGCCGCGAAGGCCGCCCGCAGCTTTCTGATCTTCGAGAGTCCGGTGCGATCGAACAAGACGCCGATCTCGTGGCCTTTATTTATCGGGAAGAAGTCTATAAGCCTCAGGAATTGGACAATCAGGGCAAAGCAACGATCATTATTGCCAAACAGCGCAACGGTCCTACCGGGGAAGTCAATCTTGCTTTCTTACGCGAATTTACAAAATTTGAAAACCTCGCCTCCTCCGGAATTCCGGAGCCGGTGGCGTGACGGCGACTTTTTACAGACCCTGCTGGACGGAGATCGACCTTACTGCCCTTCGCTATAACTGGCGCGCCTTAAAGAAAAAACTCGAACCTGCCGTTGCGATGCTTGCCGTCGTGAAAGCCAACGCCTATGGTCATGGTCTTGAAACCTGCGCTCGTGTGGCCGCCAAGGAAGGGGCCGCGATGCTGGGAGTGTCGAGTCTCGAAGAAGGCATTGCCGTTCGCGAAACCGGCCTCAAGCTTCCCGTCCTTATACTCGGCAGTCTTTACCCCTTTTCCGGATTTCCAGTTTTGTTTAAATATCGTCTGACTCCGACGATTGCAAGCCTCGAAGCCGCCGAAGCACTGAACACCTTGGCTCGCGAAAGAGGACGCAAGCATCCCGTCCATTTAAAAATCGACTCGGGATTCGGTCGTATTGGGGTACGCACGGGAGCTGGAAGCACCGCCGTCTTATTTGTAAAGAAGGCCTCTAGCCTCCCCGGACTTAAAGTTCAGGGACTCTACACCCATTTCTCGAGCTCCGACGTGGATGCGCCTTACACTCGGCAGCAACACGCGGCTTTTCAAAACGTCGTTCAGGCAATCTCACGCGCCGGCACCCGGCCGGCAATGATTCACGAATCCAATTCTTCGGCACTTCTTCGTTTTCCGGAAACGCATCAAACCATGGTACGCCCTGGCCTGGCCTTTTATGGCATTGACCCCTATCCCGCTGCGTCTAAAAAGGTTGTCCTCAAGCCTGCTCTCAGCTGGAAAAGTCGAATCGTATTTTTGAAAACAATTCCGAAAGGATCTCCAGTCAGTTATGCCAAAACCTGGGTCAGCCAACGGCCGACGCGCGTCGCGACGCTCGCGGTAGGATATGCCGACGGATACCCCAGAATTTTGTCTAATAAAAGCCATGTGCTCATCCACGGCCAGCGCGCTCCTTTGATCGGACGAGTCACGATGGACATGATCATGGTGGATGTGACCGATATACCTCACGTCCAAGTAGGCGACGTGGCGACACTGCTCGGTCGTCAAGATGAAAAAGTGATTACTGCCCAACAAATGGCCGAGTGGGCTCAAACCAACTCGTATGAAATTGTTTGCCGCATTGGCTCGCGGGTTCCAAGGGTGAATATGAATGG
>JAYWEN010000146.1:0-6824 GCA_043779245.1 Elusimicrobiota bacterium
CCATGAAACAAAACCTCATTAACGCGTTAAAGTCCGTCAAACTGACGCTCGCATGTCTCGGTTTGAGCATGGTCCTTGTTGTCATCGGCACGCTCGCGCAAGTGAAGATGGGAACATTCGCCGCGCAAAAAGAATTCTTCAACAGCTGGCTTCTCTATGCGTCCCTAGGCGACTGGAAAATTCCCGTGTTTCCCGGGGGTCTTTCTGTGGGACTTCTGTGGATTGTGAATCTGGTGGCGGCCTTCGTAGACAGCTTTCAGTACCGTCGACGCGACGTCGGCATTTTGGTATCACATGCAGGAATCATTCTCTTAATGGCGGGACAATTCTTAACCCAAACCTTAGCCCATGAAAGCAATATTCCCATCGAGATCGGCCAATCGCGCCATTACTCGGAACGCTTTCGGGATATGGAACTGGCCCTGATCATGACGTCTGATCCCACCACCGATCAAATCACGAGCATTCCCGAATCGTTCTTCAATCACCCCGGTCGGATCGATCCGCCTGGAATTCCCGTTTCCCTAGTGATTAAAAACTTTTACGCCAATGCGAAACTGGAAATGAAACCCTCATCCGGGCTTCGCCGCCTTCTCCCTCAACAGGGAGAAGGATCAGCCGGTCTCCCTCTCCCTGCTGAGGGAGAGGGTCGGGGTGAGGGTTTAGCGACGCAAGGCGTCGGAACACAGATCGGCGTGCAGGAGTTGCCCGCTGAATCCTCCGATGACGCCACCAACACAGCCGCCGCCTTTATTGAGGTCTTGGATGGAGAAAAAAGCCTCGGGACGTGGCTTGTCTCATCAGGGCTCGGCGCGCCGCAATCGTTTAACGTTCAAGGAAAGGACTATCAATTACTCCTTCGACCGAGGCGCCATTATTTTCCTTTCACTCTCACACTCAAAGAATTTCACCACGATACCTATCTTGGTACGGATATCCCGAAGAACTTTTCGAGCGTCGTGCATATTGAAAATCCAGCCAAAAAGGAAAGCCGTGACGCGCTGATTTATATGAACCATCCCTTTCGCTACGATGGAAAAACCTTTTATCAAGCGAGCTTCGGTAAAGGGGACCGAATGTCCGTCTTTCAAGTTGTCGAAAATCCCGCCTCCTGGGCTCCTTACATTTCCTGCTCACTCGTGATCCTCGGGCTGGCGATTCAATTTATGAGCCACTTGATCGGTTTTGTGAGGCAACGCTCATGACGATCAAACGATTTTTGCCCGCGATAGCGTTGGCCTCCGCACTCGCCTATCTCGCGACAGGATTCATCTCACCCCACGAGCAGGAAGGGATAGACGTGGCGGCGTTCAGCCAGCTGCCGATTCTTAACGGCGGTCGCGTGAAGCCGCTCGACACCTTAGCGCGAAATTCGCTGCTGCTTTTACGCGGCAAGCAAACGATTCGTTTGTCCGAAGCCACCGTCAGCGCCGACGCTTGGCTCCTCGACATGCTTTATCGCCAAAGCGTCGCCAATGCCTATCCCACGTTTGAGATCGACGATCCCGACGTGCTGGGCATGATGGGCATGGTTCAGACGAAAAACCGCTATTACACATTCACGGAGCTCCGGCCGCATTTGAAAGAAATCGAAATGCAGGCTCGCCAAGCGGAACAGGTCAAAGCGGAAGACCGCACCCGGTACCAGACGGCTGTCTCCAACTTTCAAGGCAAGCTCGTGTTGTATCAGAAACTCCAAAACTCGCTGCAACCCTCGGGCACAGACCACATGAGCGCCGATATCGATCAGTTCATGAAGTACCTCGTGCCTCTCGTTACCGCGCATATGCAAGGTTCTAAAAAGAAAGCGCCGCCCGAACTGATCGCGTTTACCGAGTCTGCCCAGCGCTACCAGTTCATGAAAGAAGTGGCCGAATTCCTACCCCTTCCCGGGCCGCGCGGTTTTGCCAAGATGGCCTGGGTTTCCATGGGACAAGGGATTCTCGACGGTATCACCGCGGTTGACGTTCACCCTGGCGTCACGGCCTATGCCGCGCTCGGGGACGCCTGGCGGGGTCAGGACGCTTCCGCGTTCACGCGTGCCTTAACGGGTTATCGTATGTGGCTCGAAACCAAGATTCCATCGGAGCTTTTGCGCGCTCGTGCCGAGTATCACTTCAACCGTTTCGAACCTTTCTATAAAAGCATGGTGTTGTATGTCGTTGTGTTTTTGTTGGCTTTCCTTTCGCTCCTGTTTTGGCCAGAAACACTCATTCGCGCTGCCTTATGGCTCATCGTCCTTGCATTCAGCGTTCATACGGTGGGGCTGATTACGCGAATGATTTTGCAAGGCCGACCTCCGGTAACCAATCTGTATTCGTCTGCCATCTTCGTCGGTTGGATGGCGGTGTTACTGGGAATGGTGCTCGAGAAGTTTTACCGCAACGGCATTGGCAGCATGGTGGCCTCCGCCATCGGATTTTCTACGTTGATCATCGCTCACCACCTTGCGTCCCAAGGCGACTCGCTCGAGATGATGCGAGCGGTGCTCGATTCCAACTTCTGGCTGGCGACGCACGTGGTCTGCATCACGATCGGATACAGCTCCACATTTCTCTCAGGGTTTCTTGCGAGCCTATACATTTTGCGACGATGGCTGGACGCTCATTGGTCAGAGGCGAAAGCCGTCGAAATCGAACGAATGGTGTATGGCATCGTTTGCTTTAGCTTGTTTTTCAGTTTTTTGGGGACTATCCTGGGAGGGATCTGGGCGGACCAATCCTGGGGACGGTTCTGGGGTTGGGATCCAAAAGAAAATGGCGCGCTCATGATCGTTCTCTGGAATGCTTTTATTCTTCATGCCCGCTGGGGAAAAGTCGGCACGCGTGACACTTTAATGCAGATGGCCGTTTTTGGGAATATCGTAACGGCCTGCTCGTGGTTTGGCGTCAATATGTTGGGAATCGGGCTGCATTCGTATGGATTTATGCAGAAGGCATTTGTGTGGCTCGTAATCTTTGCGATCATTCAAGCACTCGTAATTGCAGCAGGCGGAATTTCCGAGCAGGAGACTAGGCGCCATGGATCCAGAAATAATTGAGACCTCTCTATCCGGCAAAAATCTCCTCGCCGACCCCTACTTAAATAAAGGCAGCGCGTTCCCTGAAAACGAACGGGACGCCTTTGCTCTTCACGGTCTGGTTCCCGTCCACACCTCAACCTTAGACCAGCAGCTCCAGCGTACCTACGAAAACTTTCGCGCCCAGCACAACCCGATCGAAAAATATATTTTTCTAGCGTCCCTGCAGGACCGCAACGAAATTCTGTTCTACAGGCTCGTCCAGGAGCACATAACAGAAATGGTGCCGATCCTCTACACACCGACCGTCGGGGAGGCATGCCAACGGTACAGTCACCTTTTCAGACGAGCGCGCGGGTTCTATTTCTCCTATCCCGCGGCCAAGAAGATCTTAAAAACACTCGAGGAATCAGCGCCAGAAGAGATAGACGTCATCGTCGTGACGGATGGGGAGCGTATTCTGGGGCTCGGAGATCTGGGGATCGGAGGCATGGGGATTCCCATTGGAAAACTTGCGCTTTACACACTCGGTGCCGGCATCGACCCTCGCCGGACACTGCCCGTTCTTCTCGATGTGGGGACCAATAATAAAGAACTGCTTGAGGAGCCGCTTTATCTGGGCTGGCGTCACCCCCGTTTGGATCGGGAGGATTATGATGCCTTCGTCGATCTTTTTGTCTCAGCCGTGCACAAACGTTGGCCAAAGTCGATCGTTCAATGGGAAGATTTTTCCAAAGGAAACGCGTGGAGATTACTGGAACGCCACCGCGAACATCTGCCTAGCTTCAACGATGACATCCAAGGAACAGCGGCCGTCACTGTGGCCGGGCTCTTGCGCGCCTTTAAAGCGCAGGGGCAACGACTCAAGGATCAACGCATCGTGATCGCTGGGGCAGGATCGGCCGCCACAGGGATCGGCACACTTTTAGTTGAAGCTATTCGCGAAGAAGGACTTAGCGATCGCGACGCGCGTGCATGCATCTGGCTTGTCGATACCAAAGGCCTCGTACACAAAGGCCGAATAGACCTGAGCGAAGAAAAAAATCTTTTCTCTCAGTCGTTAGAGCACTTAAATTCTATTGGTCTCAAGACCGGATCTGACATCTTCCTGCAGAGGGTCGTGGAACACGTGAAGCCTACGGTTCTTCTGGGAACCTCCGGACAGCCCGGGATGTTCACGGAATCTCTGATTCGCACCATGGCTGCTTCCGTCGAGCGTCCGATTATTTTTCCTTTGTCTAATCCAACCTCTAAATCCGAAGCCAAACCCGAGGATCTCATTCGATGGACCGACGGCCGCGCGATCATCGCGACGGGAAGCCCCTTTGATCCAGTTGAGTGGAAGGGGAAATCGATTCCAATTGGCCAGTGCAATAACGCCTTCATCTTTCCAGGCGTTGGCCTCGGACTTGTGACGGCTGGAGCGAGTCGCGTGCCGCAGGAAGTTTTTTTGGCAGCCGCAAAAACCTTAGCGGCCTTTGATGAGCGACTTCCGGGATTTCAGGCGAGTCTCTTTCCGAACCTCGAACACGTTCGGCTCGTGTCCTATAACATCGCAGTCGTCGTGGCCAAAGAGATCGTGGCGCGTGGACTGTCTTTAAATCATCTGGCTGAAAAAGACATTTTCGAGAGCGTCAAGCGCGGCATGTGGGAACCCAATTACCCTCGCCTGAAACGCATTGTCCACGCTTAAATCTTGTCGGCCTACCTGCAATAAATTAATAACTCGCCTTGGTTAGTTTTACTTTGCCGCGGAAGATCCAATGCACTGTAGCGGTATAAGCCAGAACGAGTGGCACACCAATGAAGGCGATGGTGAGCATAATGCCGAGGGTTTTCTGTGACGAGGCCGCATTGAAGATCGTCAGGCTGTTTTCAGGCAGAGGATTCGAGATCACCAGGTTTGGAAAAATCCCAATACCAAAAAGCGCTAAGAGCGCCGCCACTGCCGCGCTGGATGAAAGAAATGCATTCAGGTCGCGGCCCCGGTGGATCTCACGCGGGATGTTCGCGATGGCCAGCATATTCAGAATGGCCACGACAAAGAGAACCGGATAATCCTTCATGTAGGACGTCATACGCGGCACATAGATCAAGGTCGCCATGGTCGTGGTGGCATAGCAGATCACAAAGAAAATGATGCCGTAACGCACCCAGCCGCGAAACATCTTGTTCAAGTCACCTTCCGTTTTCAAAACCACATAGATCGCGCCATGCATCATGAAAAGCGCGACAGTCGTCACGCCGACCAACAGCGCATAAGGATGCAGCATGCCAAGAAACGTTCCGATGAACTCATGGTCGGGAGAAAGCGGTATGCCGTAGATTAAATTCCCGAGTGTGATGCCAATCAAAAGCGCAGATACAATTGAACTCACGCTGAAACTGACATCCCACGCCTGACGCCACCAGCGCATCTCCTGTTTACTGCGAAATTCGATGGCCACGGCGCGAAAAATTAGACAACACAAAAGAAGCATGAAGGGAATATAGAATCCAGAGAAGACTGTCGCATAGGCCTCAGGAAATGCCGCAAAGAGCGCGCCGCCGCCCGTCACCAGCCACACTTCATTGCCGTCCCACACCGGTCCAATCGAGTTCAACATAACGCGTCGCTCGTCATCTTTTTTCACAAACAAATGCCATGCGCCGACACCCAAATCAAATCCATCTAGAATCGCATAGCCAATAAATAAAATTCCGATTAATCCAAACCAAATCAGATTCAAACTCATGCGCGCTGTCCTGCCAGAGGAGGCGTCCCTTTGGATGGCGCTTCTTCACTATCCTCAGGCCCGTGCCGAATCTTTTGATCCAGGAGAAAAATAAACAACACGAAGAGCAGAAGATAGATAAATGTAAACATGAGGATGGACGCCAAAATCATATCGGCTTTCACCACTTTGGAAAGGCCTTCAGAAGTGCGTAAGTGGTGATACACGATCCACGGCTGGCGACCGACTTCGGCGGTGAACCATCCCGCTTGATTCGCGATTTGTGGGCCGAGGACGGCGAAAACAAAAACCCAAAGCACCGGCCGTGTTTCAAAAAGAGTGCCGCGCCACCATAGAAAGGTTCCGGTGAGGCTCAAGAGAATGAGCGTCATCCCGATTGCGACCATGAGGTGATAGGTTTGAAAGGTGAAGTTCACCGGCGGTCGATCGGCGGGCGGAAACGCTTTAAGACCGAGAAGAGGCTTGTGCCGGTCCCCGCGAACCATCAAGCTGAGCATTCCCGGGATTTGAACACCGGTCACGCGCTCTTCCTTATTATTGACCCAGCCGAAAAGGTACATACCCGCTGGAGCGGCGGCTCGGTAATGGCCTTCGAAGGCGGCGAGTTTCTCGGGCTGATTCCGACTAACACCGAGCGCACTGTGATGCCCGCTTAAGAGTTGCCCGATTGAAGAAATGAGAGCAACTGCGAGGCCGATCTTCATCGACGCTTTGGCAAACTCAACGTGTTTCTTTTTTAAAAGGTAAAACGCGCTGACGCTTAAGACCAGCCATGCGCCTGCTTGCCACGCCGCCAGAAACACATGCAGGAGTCGATCCATACTGGACGGATTAAAAACCATCGCCCAGAAATCGGTAATTTCCGCTCTGGCTTTCATTCCCTCTCCGACAATATGGAAACCCGCGGGCGTTTGCATCCATGAATTGGCGATGGTAATCCACACCGCGCTAAAGTGCGCGCCAAAGGCGACAAGACACGTAGCCAAGAAATGCAGCCATCGCGGAACACGATCCCATCCAAAAAGAAGCAATGCGAGAAACCCGGATTCGAGGAAAAAAGCAAACAGACC
>JAYWEN010000147.1:0-3241 GCA_043779245.1 Elusimicrobiota bacterium
CCCTGTTGAGGGAGAAGGCGAGCGAAGCACGGATGAGGGTCCCTCCGTCCCTCCCACTGCGCCCCGCAAAACGAAAGAACAAAAACGCTTAGAAGCCGAACAACGCCAAACGCGCTATCGCCTCGAGCAGGAAGCCGCACGTAAAGAGGAAGTGAGAAAGAAACTAAAGGAATCGGAAGATTTGCTGCTCAATGAATTAGGAAAACCGACCACCCACGAAAACCCGACGCGCGTGAAAGATCTAACCCTCCGCCTGGGCGATATCCAAAAACAGCTTAAAAACCTGCACTAACCCTTCTCTGGCTGTAAGACTTAGCTCATCAGAAACACTTACCTATAGAGAGGTAGAATCAGGAGAGATTAACAATGAAAAAAATGGTCATGACAGGTCTATGCCTACTGCTTCTGCGGACGGGGCATACGCAACCAGAAAAAATTCGCGTCTATTCGGCGCAGAAGAAAGGATGGGTTATGGAAGATAAAGTGGTCAAATCAGACGAACAGTGGAAGAAAGAACTCACACCAGAACAATATGAAGTCACGCGTCAAAAGGGCACGGAACGTGCCTTCACCGGTAAGTATTGGGACAACCATGAAAAGGGTTATTACAAATGCGTGGCGTGCGGAAATGAACTGTTCACGTCCGACACGAAGTTTGAATCCGGCACGGGGTGGCCGAGTTTTTATAAACCGGTCAACGATGCCAACTTGGCTAAGCACGATGATAAAAGCTATGGCATGAACCGTGACGAAGTCGTCTGTGCGCGCTGCGGCGCTCATCTTGGCCATGTGTTTCCCGACGGGCCGAAACCGACGGGACTTCGCTACTGCATTAACTCTGCGTCACTGAAATTCGAAAAGAAATGAGTTCGTGTTGTACTTCGGGAGAGATCGATTATGCCTCTGAACTGAAGCGTCTTCAAAAGCGGTTGTATCGATCTCTCTTGTTGGTTGTTCCTCTTGTTGTCCTTTCGATGGTGTGGATGTCCCCGCCTTACTGGGTACTTGTTTTCGAAGCATGCTTGGCCACTCCTGTTGTTCTCTGGGGAGGGTGGCCCTTTTATGTTCATGCGTGGAACTCGCTCCTGAACCGATCTCTCAACAGGTTTACGCTCATTGCGATGGGCGTGGGCTCCGTATACTTCTTCAGTCTCGTTGGGGTCCTTTCGGAGACCGCAGGGTATACGGTTTTTTCTTCGTCCAATCTTTATTTTGAATCGGCAGCCGTCATCATCACGCTTGTTCTCCTGGTCCAGATATTGGAGCTCCGCGCACGGGCTATGACATCTTCAGCGTTGCGAGAATTGTTGGACTTGGCTCCAAAATTCGCGCGCGTGATTCGAAACAATACCGAGGCCGATATCCCGCTTGGGGACGTGGAGCTAGCAGCGCTGCTGCGTGTGCGTCCGGGGGAAAAGGTTCCGGTGGATGGCACCGTTGTTGAAGGATCAAGTGCGGTGGATGAGTCGATGGTCTCGGGGGAAACTTTGTCCGTTGAGAAAGGTCCTGGCGATCGCGTCACTGGCGGCACGGTGAACGGAACTGGAAGCCTCGTCATGCGAGCGGACCGAGTGGGCTCAGCCACGCTTCTCGCACAAATTGTTCAACTTGTGGCCCAAGCGCAAAAAAGTAAAGCTCCCATCCAACGCGTGGCCGACCAAGTCGCCTCCAAGTTTGTCCCAACTGTTATTCTCGTTGCGGGCATCACATTCGCCGTCTGGTTTTTCTGGGGCCCGAGCCCTCGACTGGCGCATGCGTTCGTCAACGCGGTCTCTGTTTTGATCATTGCCTGCCCTTGCGCGCTGGGTCTTGCGACGCCGATGGCCATCATGGTGGGAACGGGCAGAGGCGCCAAAACCGGAATTCTTATTCGCGATGGGACCGCCCTAGAAATGCTCGCGAAAGTCGACACACTCGTAATCGATAAAACCGGGACGCTCACGGAAGGAAAGCCCACCGTCATCGAAGTGCATGCTTTTTCCGGCACGAGTGAAGAAGAAATTCTGCGCTTGGCGGCAGGGCTCGAGTCCTCGAGCGAACACCCCTTGGCTTCGTCCATCATCAAAGCGGCGTTTGAACGCCATATCCTACCGGGACACGTGACGGAATTCAGAGCCGCCCCTGGTAAAGGAATCCGCGGGATCGTCGATGGAAAAAATGTCGTTATCGGCAATCCTGTCTTTCTAGACGATCAAGGGATCGACAGTCATCTGTTGCAGGCAGTTCTGGTTGATCGAAAGGGAGAAATTTTGATCCGTGTAGGGGTTGGTATTGGCGGAGAGCTTTTGGGATGGATTTCGATTTCTGACCCGATCAAACAATCAGCGAAGTTGGCGGTCGCTCTCCTGCAGAAGGACGGACTGCGCATCATTATGGCAACGGGAGACAACCCTGCCAACGCCGCGTCTGTTGCCTCCGCGTTAGGTTTAAACGAGTACCATGCCGAGATTCTTCCCATCGGTAAAGCAGAGTTAGTGGAAAAGCTTCAGTCTGAAGGGCGAGTGGTCGCGATGGCGGGTGACGGGATGAGTGATGCGCCTGCCCTTGCAAAAGCCGATGTGGGAATTGCGATGGGATCCGGAACCGATATCTCCCTGGAAAGTGGAAACGTCACGCTTTTGAAAGGGGATTTAGACGGGATCATTCGCGCGCGAACGCTCAGTCAGGCTACCGTGCGAAACATTCGCCAAAACCTTTTCTTTGCCTTCATTTACAACATCATCGGCATTCCTCTGGCCGCCGGAATTCTTTATTCCAAATTCGGAATTCTCGTAAGCCCCATGCTCTCCAGCGCCGCCATGAGTTTAAGTTCCCTGTCCGTAATTGGGAATGCTCTCCGGCTGAGGAGTACTTCTCTTATGCCGCCAGCTTCGAAGACTTAGGTTCGAAAGACAAGTGAATCCCTAATGCTTCAAGCAATCGCGTAAGGCTGAACCATTCTGGATTCCCATTTTTCGATAACATCACGTAGAGGTGCCGTCGATCTAATTTAGCGAGTCTGGCTGCCGCCGTGATTCCTGCTCGAGCTTCAACCACATCTTTCAGAGCCAAAAGGAAGACGCGCTTGTCTGGATCTTCATAAGCAACTCGTAAATAATTTGCAGCTTGCGCGGGGTCCTTTAGCGATTCTCTAAGTTCTTGCTCATAGCTCTTCGCGCGTTTCATGAATTCGACCTCCTAAAATCTTCCCAGAATTGTTGGGCTTTTAAAATGTCCTTCGACTGAGTGCTTTTATCTCCAC
>JAYWEN010000148.1:0-8116 GCA_043779245.1 Elusimicrobiota bacterium
GTTTTAGATGCCTTTGATCCCAAAGGTGTAAAGATCGACGCAGTTTTACCTTAGAGATCGGTGAGAACCCGCGGAGGAAGAGCGGCACGAAGTGCGTTGGCGATGGCGGCGATATCGATTACTTCTTGCGTGACCGCACCAGCGACCGGGTGCAGATATCCGAGGGCTGCCATGAGCATAGCTCCTGCGCTTAACGCCATCCCACCGACCGCACATTGAATGGCTATAGCACGCATACGCTCGCTAATGTGCATGAACTCGTCTACCCGGCGCAAGGAGGTCTCAAGCACGACAACGCTCGCGGCTTCGCTCGTCACGTTACTGTTTTCCCCTACGGCGATGCCGACGGTCGCTGCCAAGAGCGCCGGAGCATCATTGATCCCGTCACCGATGTAGAGGGTTTTGGCTTTCGCCGTTTCCGCGCGCACAAGCTTAAGCTTTTCTTCCGGGCTTTTACCAGCATGAACTTCCGAAATGCCCACCGCATCCGCGAGGTACTGAACTTCTGAGGCCCGGTCGCCTGAGATAATCAGCTGGCGCGTGAAAGCGTGCCGAGGTCCGAGATGCTGAATGAAAGACGGACTTTCAGCGCGAGGAGCATCCCGGAAGCGGTAATAGGCGGCGTAGCGACCGTCTATCAGTGCGAAGCATTCCAAGCCGCCGCTTTCCGATGAAAATTCGGTGGCCGATAAAAGGTTATCTTGCAGAACTCTTTTGCGCCCCACAATTTCTATCTTCTTCCCCTGCACGACACCCTTCAGGCCATGCCCTGGCGTTTCGTGAACTTCGGAAACTTCGAGTTGAGGCACGTGGGTTTTCGCGGCGGCGCGCTGGATGGCCTGCGCCAAAGGATGTTTAGAGTACCGTTCGAGGCTCGAAACAATGCTGAGTACCTCATCTTCCTGAAGCCCGGAGGCTAGTTTCTGTTCCACCAAGGCAGGCTCGCCATAGGTGAGCGTCCCCGTTTTGTCGAAGATGGCTGTTCGGCAAAGCTGAATTTGTTCGAGGGCTATAGGATTTCGAACCACAATACCTCTACGCGCGCATAACGAGATCGCGCCAATTATCGTAATGGGTATTGCGATGATAAGTGGACAAGGGGTTGCGACCACGATCACGGCAAGAAACCGGTTCGGATTTCCAGTCAAAGCCCATGCCGCCCCCGCCAGAGCCAGAGCAAGCGGTGTATAGTACGCTCCAATTTGATCAGCGAGTCGACGCATGTGCGGGCGCTTTTCCTCCGCCGAACGCATGATGGCGGTGATTTTGGCGAAGCGCGAATCGGTCGGTTTTTTAGTGGCTCGAATGGTTAGAGCTGATTCGCCGTTAATGGCTCCGGAAAAAACCTCTGAGCCGGGCGCCTTCGACATCAAGAAGGGTTCTCCTGTCAGGTAGGATTCATCCATCGTCCCGTGACCCTCGATCACCGTCCCATCGACCGCCGCAATCTCATGGGGGAAGACGATAATTTCATCGCCAATTTGGAGTTCGGCCGCAGCGATGTCTTTTATGGCCGTTCCTTCTTTACGATGGGCCATCTTCGGGATGCGTTTCATGAGCGCACCCAAGGCCGAAGAGGCGCTTTGAATGGCATAAGTTTCAAGCAGACCTCCGGTGGCCAGCATCAACACAATAAAAGATCCAGCCAAATACTGTTTGAGGAAAAGGGAGGTAATAATCGACACGGCCGCCAGCGCATCGGCTCCGAGCTCACCTCGAAAAAGATCTTTCAGGATGTCGTAGATCATGGGCAGGCCGCCCAGAATGATTACGGCGACGAGGACCTGCTGGCGGAACGAAAGCGGCAAAGGCGCTAGGGAGGCGGGCATGAGATAAACTGCAATCGCCACTAGCGAAAAGCTGAGGATCCAAAGACTTTTATTCTTGAAAAAGGCGCTAATAGGCATTCCTGCGGCTTAAATTAATGTTTTTCAGCGTTCCAGGCAGGTGTACCACTCAATTCTCTAAATTTTAGAACTTGTCCCGCCTTCAAAATTTCTGCTGAAAGGATCACGGGTTTTCCATCGCAGGGAACACGGGATCCCGTGACCTCCACCATATCCCCCGCCGAAATCTGGACGGTCTGTTTCAAGACGTACCAGGTGGGACCCATCTGAACCGGGATCGTTTCTTTATCGGTCTTTAAAATTAAATGCACCCCGCTCCCCATTCCTTTTAAAGGAGTAACTTTTTCGACACGTTCCACAACGCCTTTGAGAGTGACAATGGTCTTAGCGTCATAAAGTCGACAATAAGCACCCTCGGGTTCCCATCCCCGGTTTCCTTGCCATTTGATGGGCGACTCGGCGCGGCCCGCGAGTGCTAAGGTTCCGAGCAGACCGACAACTATGGTATTTTTGCGCATCGCGAGTCGAATCATCGTGAGCCTCCCTTGGTAAATGGTGTCCGTGATATCTTTTATCCATTTTACGTCATATATGGAAGGCGGCCGCACGTTATATCTTTTTCTGCGACAGGAGGCTGTCTGAGATAACGTTGACGATAAATATCGAGAAGTGAGGGAGCGATCGCCACAAGAAGTGGACCCAGGATAATCCCTTTTGCCCCCCACACTTCCACGCCGCCCCACAAAGAAAAAAACCATGCGAACAGCGGAAGCTTAAATTTTTTTCCGATCAGGTAGGGTCGGACCAGCGTGTCGACGATACCTACAACGACGATCAAGCCCCAGAACAGTAAGAATAAACCTTTCGGATACGATCCTTTGAGGAGGAAAAATATGGCGGCTGGAATCGAAACCCCCAGCGTGCCGACCACGGGAAAGAGCCCTGCCGCCGCCGTGAGGGCACCGAGGAGGAAAGCGCCCTCGGCTCCTACGATCAGATACCCTACCGTCGCGAGGGCGCCTTGGATCAAACTCGTCAAGAATAAACCGCGCGCAAGGCCTTTGACTGTCTCATGAATACGCTCAGAGAGTTGCTCTTTATTTTGCAACCTCAAAGGAATAAGACTCTGTCCGTGATTGGCCATCGTCGCTCCATCTCGAAACATGAAGAAGAGAACGAAGATCATGACGAGGAGATCCAAAAGAAATACGAACGTGTGTCGCGCTCACAAGCTGCCTAGCAGGGAAACATGCGCCAAAGAAGCATCAACCCATTGCACCATCTCTTGTTGGAATTGCGCGTGCCGAATTCCGAAAACCCGCGACATAAAATACCGCACGTGCTCCATCCAGGGAGTCGATACGAGTAGAGATCCATTTCTCCATTGGTCCATCGTGAGGCGGCCCTGTTGCAATACGGGCATAATCGCTGTGGCTTCCTGTACCACGAACCACGTTAGAAGAATAATGGGTGTCACAAAGGTCAGAAAAACAAGAACCGTCGTAAGACCGGCCTGGCATGAAGAGTTCCAGCGTGGCAAAATGCGCTGGATCGCTTCGTAAAGCGGAAAGAAAGTGGCGGCGCACATTAACGCCACTAAGAGGGGTCCCACAAACGGCGATAGAAGACGAAGCACACCGTATAACACCAATCCTAAGATAATGAGAAAGGAGTAGTCGTAGATTTGGCGACGCATCATTTGGTTCGTTAGACAGAAGGTGAGCGGAATTAGTTACGAAAAGTCACTCTCTGTAACTTTGAAGCCCTCGCGTGTTCCAATAAAGTGGAGGATACAAACAATGAAAGTAGTTATTGGTTCGAATCATTTTGGTTTTTCGCTGAGAGAGGAGCTCATCAAACGAATGCGTCGGTTGGATCAGCGCGTGGGGTTTAGATCGCCTTTTTCCAGAATTTGTGGACTTTCTCGCTTCCGCTCGAGTAAACGGGATGCCAATTCCGCAGAAACGAGCTCGGGAACCATGCGAAGGAAAGTCTCGACGATAGATGGGTCCAAGTGACTGCCCGCCAGGGTTTTTAAGTACTCCACCACCTTTTCAACAGGCCAGGCCGGATGGTAAGGTCGTTCAGACCGTAAGGCATCCCATATATCCACTACAGAAAATATCCGGACTGATAAGGGTATTTGTGTGCCTTTAAGACCACGTGGGTATCCCGCTCCATCCCATCGTTCGTGATGGGCGTAGGGAATGTCGAGTGCGGGTCTCAGATACGCAATTGGACTCAGCATCTCGAATGCGAAACCCGGATGTTTACGCATAATTTCCCACTCGCTGGGCGTTAGGCTTCCTTCCTTGAGAAGAATTCGATCGGGTATTCCCATTTTCCCAATATCATGAAGCAGAGCGCCCCGACGCACGTGAACCAGTTGTTCCTCGTCAACGCCTATCGCACGCGCTACGCGAACCGTTAAACCGGCCACGCGCACGCTGTGGCCTTCGGTTCCGTGATCGCGAAGATCGAGTGCTTTTGACCATCCTTCAAGAGTCGTGTCATAGGTTTCGATCAGGGTTGCATTGGATCGCTGCAGATCTTCGAAAAGGCTGGCGTTGTCCAAAGCGATCGCGGCCTGACTCACCAGCGTTTCTAAAAAACTTTCCCACTCTGCGTTCGGTGGAAAAGCGGACTGCTGGAAGAGTTCTAGCAGCCCTCTCACGTGGCCTTTGGCTATAAGAGGTACGCCCATGTAGCCGACTAATCCCTCACTCAGCAAACGTTCCACGCGAGGGGCTTGCTTGTTCAAAGTTTCGAGTTCAGCCCGGACGACATGCCGTTCGGCAATCGCTTTCCACGCGGGATCTTTTCCAGCGCGAGATTCCGAGTTATCGGCGGCTAAGTCCAGTCGAACGACAGGATTGGAAAAACCTCGGCTGGATCCATACTCCAAGTGATTCGTACGCGAGTCATAGAGATGGATGGCGGCGGCCGTGACTTTGAGCTGTGTAGTTACCACCTCCACCAAAATATTCATTGTCACCCTCGCGTCGAGGCTCGAAGAGATGGCCAGATCAATACTTCGCAGGGCTTCAAGCCGTTCCAACTGACGACGCGTCTGTTGCTCAGCCTCTCTCCGCCGGGAAACCTCTTCTTCCAGCGATACGTTGGATTGCGCGAGATCAAAATAGGATTTCTTAAGTGCCTCTTCGGCCTCGTCACGAGAATCTTCCGCCTGGTCAATCGTACCCCCCACAACGACCGAGACTTCAGACACCATTAGAACGACAAAGATAGCCACCACTAAACCCGAAAAAATCGAAACCCAGGCTGGGTTCCAGGATCCACCCAAGAGATTGTGTAGCACTCCATCCACAAGAACTGCCGCTAAGGAGACCGGTAAAAACGCACGTAGTAGAAGTGATTTGGCGGATGCTCCCATCACGAGGCATAGCGGAAAATGTTTTTGACTGGTCAGTGCCATTTGCCCAGCGGAGAGCCACAGAAAACAAATCGCTGTGCTTAGGGTGACAGGGATAACGGCTCCCCGGTAAAGAATGGGGGCTTGATACAGATATCCCAATAAGATCAAGAGATTTAGGAGAAAAACTCCAAAGGCAAGAAGGGAGGCCACCGACGCTGATTTTCCCTCGAGAGAATAACCCAGTAGGAGAAACGAAGGCGCGCTAACCATAAAGAGAACCGAGGTTATAGAAGGCATTCGACCCATCATCCATTGAACAGAGATTAAGAAAATTGTAACGACACTCAGGGCCGATACGCTAATAGACATACGAGAAGTTTTCACTTCAGAAGAAAGTAATAGAAGCGCCAAGCCTAAAATGAGAAATCCAACTGTACTATCTGGGCTTAGAGGAAAAATACGAGGAAATAGAATGGGAAGCCCGTGCCAGCGCATGCAGCCGCCAGCCATTGTTAATCCGGCCATCAGCAGGACGGCGCCGCCGCAAATTTTGGCAATAAAACGCCCCGGCAGCTGTTCCTGAAAGAAAAAGCGTACCACGCTTGAAGGGGATTTCAAAACAGCCTGAAAGCGACTTAGTCTCATTTTAAATGTACCTCAAAATAGGAAAGATCTTAAATAAGACGCGTTCCATTGGAACTGAGTTACAAAAAAAAGATGTAACGGCGTTTCCAAGATTCTTGTCCTAATCTAGAGGAAGCAAGTCATCGGAGCCCAACGGATCAAAGGACGAGGCCGAACGACAACTCACAGAGTTTAAAAAATACAGTTCTTCAGACCGCCCATCCGGTGTAACCCCCTTTTTTTACGCGAGTCGTAATTAATAGACACCACTAAAATAAGATTCACACGGAGGCCCCCATGAGTGATACAAGGACTGAAACAAACGAGGAAGTTCTCTCGCGACTTAACGAACTCATCAGTATTTGCAAGGACGGCGAACAAGGATTTGCTACGGCGGCGGAAGGTGTTGAGGATGCCCAGCTCAAGGCGCTTTGTCTGCAGTACAGCGCGCAGCGTCTTGGTTTCGCGCGTGAGCTCCAAAACGAAGTTCAGCAGTTAGGCGGCACGCCCGAAAAGTCTGGGACTGTCACCGGTGGTCTACATCGCGGTTGGATTGACATTAAATCGGTCGTGACGGGACGCGATGAAGCCGCGATTATAAGCGAATGCGAACGCGGCGAAGATGTGGCCAAAGAATCGTACGAAAAGGCTTTGAATGCTTATATGCCCGCCGGAGTGACAGGCGTTATACAACGTCAATATTCTGGTGTGAAGGAAGCCCACGACCGTTTCAGCGCAATGCAAAAAGCGGCACGTGCTTAAATCCCGACTGTTCGCGACCGCGGTATGTTCGCCCCTAGAAAACTGAACGAGCTTTTCTGCTCTTCTAGCTAAAAAAAACCGCCGCTTGGACTAAAGGCCACGCGGCGGTTTTTTTATTGCAATGCTACTGATCGGACGTTGGGCCACCCAAGTCAGAGTCGCCGCTTTTAATCAATTGATCGGTCTCGGTAGGCCTTGGTTCTGGTTTAGAGCGTTTATTCCCCGAACTCTTTTTCGTGCTTTTTTTGGATTGGCGTTTTTGTGGCATGTTGCCTCCCTAGTGGTTAGGAGCGACTGGCGCGGCAGGAGCCCCGGAATCCGTGTTTCCAGTTAAAGATCCGGATCGATCAGTTCCCGGAACTGCGGTGCCATTTGTGTTTATCGTGCCGTCGCTGTTTGTCCTCCGGTTGATATGCTCACGACGACGCTGATTAGGTGTTGTCGGAGTGGTTTGCTTTGTGCTCGTGTTGTTTTGCGTATTGACTCCATGGATATCAGTCTGAGAATTTCCAGGAATCGTATTCGTGTTGTAGGCCCCATTGGTGCCCGTTCCCATGTTAGTCGTCGTCCCTGTGCCTGTTGTTCCTGTGCCCGAGGCATCCCGTGTTCCCGACCCGGTCGATCCAGTCGTGCCAGAAGTTCCCCCCGTTCCCGTGCCTGCGGCAGAAGCCGCGCCAAAAAGGCTTATGGGAGAGGTCAACGTTATAGCTGTGAAAATCGAGAACACCGTCGCATTAATTGTCTTCTTCATTTTTAATCTCCTTAACTTTAGTGGATTACCTAAAATAGGACCCTCCTATTCGTACAAGGTTACCGAACACCGGAATTCTGTGTAACCGTAGGCTCAATAAAGCTGTCTTAGGGTTATAAGCATGATTGTTATTTCATCCTCGCGCCAGGCGGTCTCTTTTTTCCCATTGTTTCCCTAATTCCTTACTTGTTCCATTCGTCGATGTAGCTCTTGTGTTTCAGGGTTGTCCTATGCGTATGCATGTATTAGGTATTGTTGTTATGAGTTTCTTGTTTTCAACGCGAGCCCTCGCTGAGAAAGCCGCTCCTGCTGCGTCTTCTTCCACCATTCGATCCATCGATTTTTCGGGCAACAAGGCCATCGAAAGCGCCGAACTATCTAAGCGGCTTTCGTTTAAAGTCTCCGATCCCTTTGTGGCCGAGCAAGTTTCTTTTTCCCGCAATATTTTGGAATCGATCTATCGTGATAAGGGGTTTGCCGACGTTCATATTTCAACGCAGATCTCCTCTGAGGTCCCACCTGCTTTGGATATCCGTTTTACTATTCGTGAAGGTGACATCTATCGGATTCGTAACGTCAGGGTAGAAGGAAATCTCCTCCTTTCATCAAATCTAATCAAGCGCGATCTCGGTTTGAAAGAAGGCGATGTGTTTAGCCAAACCCACATCTATGAAGCCAACAAGCGGCTTTTTTTGTCAGGCTATTTCGAGACCATCGATATTCACTACTCCTCTGCGACGGCACATCTGATGGACG
>JAYWEN010000149.1:0-8531 GCA_043779245.1 Elusimicrobiota bacterium
GGTAGGACCCCCTGACCCGAATTATTTTATTGGGGCCTTCCAACATATCATACATATGTATTGTTTTCAAGGAATTGGTGGGACGCTCAGTCCGGTTAACCCTGAAAAACTGGGTGTATCAAAAACCTAAGTACTTCCAGAGAGTCAATAGATGTGGTGAATTGTTTTGTTGGGCAAGCTAGCTGTCGAGACTGTGTTCCCATCGTTCCAATGCGTTAATGGACGATGGCCTAGCTCCACGAAAATAAGTCGCTAGGCAAATCCCTGGTAAATTACTGCGCGCATTCAGCACGAAAAGACGTGCTGGATAAAAACGTATTTTATTCCTTCCTATATGGGACGACCTCGCTTCCCCAGCACTCCCCGCCGCATTTCCGCTTTCCTGCACTCCAGTCTCCTGCGGGAGCAGGGAAAATGAACAAATCCTTCTAGGAAACTTCATACCGGCACCAGGGTGAATCCCAAGGTTTTTGCTTGGTGTTTTAGCTTTGATTCGAGCCGATGGCGATTGATTTGTTCATCGCGACCAAAGCGCGATGGGTCATAGGGTTCTTTGGTTTTGAGCAGGTGGTAAATAATGCGGGCGAGCTTATGCGCCGTGGCAGTGATGGCTTGCGGGGCACCGAGTTTGGCGCGCATCCGGCGGCAGAAATCGCCTAGGGGGGATTGGTTTCGCAAGAGGGTCTCGGCGGCCATAGACAAAGCCGTGGCCGCCCGGTTTTTGCCGGCGCCGGTCTTGACCGACAGGATTCGCCCGCCGCTGATGCGATTGTCCGGACACAGATGAAGCCAGGAGGCGAAATGTTTATCGGATGGAAACCTCGACACATCGGGGCCAACTTCCGACAAGAGGACGTAAGCGGTCGTGGCCTGAATGCCTGGGACAGCCGTCAAGTCAACACCCGCGATGCGATACAACTCCTGACGTAAGGCAAGGCGGTCTCCCTTCTTGTGTTTGGGATCGGCTTTTGTGGTTTCCGGTAATGGTTTTTGGAGCGGGTCGACGAGGGCGTCAAAGGTGTTCATCAGGGAGCGGGTCTTTTGATCACACTCCGCGAGCAGGCCTTGATAGTGACGATAACTTTTGAGGGATTGCTCCAGGGTGAACAAATGCTCGGCACGATAATCACCGGTGAGCGCCTTGCGGATCGTGGCTTTGGTAGCCCGAACGCGGGCATCGCGATATTCAGCGAGCTTTTCTGGATTGCGTTCTCCAGCGACAATCGCATCTAAAATGCTCAAGCCTGTGACGCCGGTAATATCGGTCAAGACATGATGAATTTGCAGGTTCATCTGGGTGAGCGACTTTTGCATATGCTGGATATGAACGCCGGCCAACTTCATCAAGGTATCGCGATGGCGCACCAAGGATCTGACAGCGCACACCTGTTGAGGCGGCCGGAAAGAGCCGCGCAAAAGTCCCACGGAATGCAGGTATTGAAGCCACTGACAATCCTGGACATCCGTTTTGCGACCAGGGACATTTTTCACGTGCCGCGCATTAACCAGGCATACTTCAAACCCGCGGTCTTCAAGCATCTGAAAGACGGCGATCCAGTAAACACCCGTGGATTCCATGGCAATGGATCGGATCTGGCAGCTTTTGAGCCAATCGGCCAGCGCGATAAGATCTTCAGTAAAGGTTCCAAAGCAGCGCACCGGGAAATCCGCTCGATCGGCGGGAACAGCGACATAGAGTTCCGTAGCGCCGATGTCAATTCCGGCGGTGTTCGCATTAATGACAGGGACGATAGACGTCGTGGACTTTCGTTTTAATCTGGGGGAAATGGCACTCTCCTGGGTTGAAATGAACGGAGTGCCGGTGGACGGCCCAAGTCGTGTAAAGTAGGGGTATTCTTCTAGTCGGGATAGACGCGGACTTAACATCTGCGCCTTCACCACCGTCTTGATCACGCGACTCGGAACCATGCTTTGTAACGAGCTTGATTGCACAAGCATCATTGATTTGTCGGTTTGGAGCTTGCCTCCACCGGCCAATCCGTTGGCCTCTATCGTACCAGACCTAAGTTTCTTCCCTCATTGACTCAGCCCGCTGTTCGGCTGAGCTAATAGCTTTGTAAAATCTCCCCACAAGATATGCTTTGTTTTTCACCCTGGCACCAAGCCCAAAGTCTGAGATTTTCACCTGCTCCACCAGGCGCCCGTCGCGGCATAAACTGAAATAATTAAATTAACCACAGATTGTTGATACTCGATCTGATAAATCAGCAGGATTAGAAAACTAAGGATAAGTAGAAGAAGAACTGCAAGTTTAGATGAATTCACTCCTCGTCTAATGGAGACATAGGTAACCGCGAAGCCACCTGCGCAACCGACTAGTACAAGCCAAAATAGGCCAAGAGTGTGTCCTAGCTGTATAAGGATCCTTGAAAAGATTAGGAAACCTACGATTGGTCCTGCAGCGAGAGCTACGCAGTCCATAATAAATGGCCTACGGAATTTCACGGCCTCATCGTTCCTGTGGATCGGGAAACTGCAACTCGCCCATGCTCCACCTAAAGTCAGTACATAGGAAACTAAAAACAGTTGCGGAAGGATAATAACTGGACTGAAATAACTTCTGAACATAGAAGAGTAAATCATAAGACTAAAGAATAAAAGAAGAGTAGATAAAAGATGAGATTTAGTTACCGCTGCAAGAGCAACTGATAGATTTCTGCCTATAGCTTCAACATACCCGATATAAATAAAGGCGAGCGCCCCGATAAGTAATCCGAAATAATCTCCAATAGAATCCGATGCTGAGATTACCTTCGCGATTACGACGGGCAAAATATAAATGCCTAATCGGAGCAAGACGGGATTTCGCAACTTAGATTGACTGGTGTCGTCGTTTACGTTAAACATTCGACCTCCTTATCGCTTGTGCTACTATCGCCGTAACGTCATGCACTTTTGGCGCACTAGAAACATAGCGGTACGCTATAGCCTGTCTCTTACTAGGCGATTCTACCCTTACACGCTAACAGCTATCGCGATAGCGCTCGGGAATTTCCTAAAGTTGGAATTTGAGTCATGGCCTCACGTACGCTTTAATGGTTTCGCCAACATCACACAACCAAGTCCTCCTATTGGTTCTGCTATCCCGGAAGGGATGGCGACCCATGCCGCATGGGCCTACTGGCTGTACCGGAAAGGGTGGATTTCAAGTCACTGATTTTCAGATCAACAGCTCGATGATGGAACACACCTGATTTCGCTACCCATTTTGATACGCCTCTAAATCTTCCTTAAAATCCAAAACAAAACTGTACTTATCCCTGACTTACACAGTTGGCTTCGTTGAGGTCGAACCATTCTACCGAACTGGGAAAATTCTGGATTCTTAACCGGACACGTGTGACTACCGATGACGGACTAAGATATTTTGGACTTAGGATCTTCCGGGGTTCGTTTGGGTGAGGGGCTTCCAGCGGCGGGTTTTCCCGACTCGTAGCTTAGCGAGCGTCCCATGCGCGTTAGAATATTGGAAAGCCAAGACCTGAGGGCATCAGCCATCTCTTTCTCCGACATTTTTTCCGCGTCCAGGGGCGGGCCCGGGATTTCGAAATGCCATTTCCAATCGCCGGTGTACTTTACTTGAACGGTTCCCGGAGTGGTGATCCACGGGTTGAGCATAAACTCGGGCCACACGTCGGCCAATGGATCTTTTTCTTTGTCTGATTCAAGATTCGACGTGATCACGCCCGGTTTGTTCAATTTCAAACTTTTCTTCCCGAGCAAAATCGAGTCGATCAACTTTCGAGTCTGCTCTCGCGTGAGGCGATCAGGGATCATCTTGGCGACAGAAAGCTGAAGCGTGGATCCAGGGAGGCGCGCAATCTCGAGAGCATGGCCTCGGCTGTACGTTCGCCGGCGAACGTCCTCTTTGATAGCCTCAGGCAGCCGCAGAAGAGAAAGGGACTGGGTAATGTAGGTTCGGCTCTTTCCGGTCACTTGGGCAATACGTTCGTGCGTCCAATAAGTCGGATCGACGTTATTGAGCTGGGCAAAGCCTTCAGATTCCTCAAGTGGGTTAAGATCCTCACGCTGCAGATTCTCAATTAGTCCCTTGGCCGCGACTTCGCCTTCGCTGATGACCGAAATGACTCGCGCTTCAATTTTGGGCCACCCCAGAAGCTTAGCCGCGCGCATGCGACGTTCCCCAGAGACAAGCTCGTAGCCTGGATCCTCTCGGTCTCCCGCCGTTGGAAGTAAACGTCTGACCGTGATGGGCTGGATGAGGCCCTCCTGACGCAGCGATTCAGCCAGTTTCCATAAATTCTCTTCGTCAAAAAATTTGCGGGCCTGATGGGGCGATGGTTTGATGTGTGCTAAAGAGACCATCTCAAGCTGGGAGGATGATGAGACTTCGCTGGGGGAAGGTGGATCGGAAGGGTGCGAAAATGGATCGTTCATGGGTTTTATCCTCTAATATAGGACTGACCCCGGATACGATCTTACCTCAATTACTTGATGATGGCAATCTCGCCTTTAGCACTATTCGCGGCCGTCGTGACTACATAATAGTAAAGGCCCGAGGCCACGCGCTCGCCGCTATTAGTGGTCAGATCCCATGTGGCGCTTCCTCCGACAGCTGTCGGAAGCGTGGTGACCCAAAATCCCGAGAGAGTAAAGATTTTTACGATAGCACCATTGGGAATATTGGTCACGGTGACCTGCCGTCGGGAATTTCGGCGAATATCCCACGGGTTTGGATAAGCATAAACGTTGGATAGTGATTCTAGGATGAAGAGGGACGGAAGCTCGCTCGCTGTAGAAATAAAGGCGCTTCCGCGAAAGGGTCCCCATCCCGAGGCGTTGTCATATCCGCTTCCAGCGCTGTAGAATCCGTTGTTTCCGCTGGTAATATCCCTGTAAACGACTGAAGCCGAGGTGCTTGTTCCCAACTCATAAAGCGCTGGATTGGCAAATCCGAGATTGCCATTGCCCATTGCAATCCGTTGTTGATTCATAAGGGATGTCATAGCCGCCCAAAGGGGGGCTGCTGCACTCGTTCCTCCGACCTTGTACCAATTCCCGGCCACGTACATGCTATATCCAGATGAAGGGTCTGCGTTCAAGGAGACGTCGGGCACGTTACGAGCCGTTTGTGAGGCGAGACCCGGGACACCGACCTGATAACTTGGAATCGGCCACAACACACTCACTCCACCACCACCACCCGAGTAAAAGCCGCTTAAGGAGTTATATCCGTTGTTCCAAACTGTTTCGGTCGGGTTAAGCACCGAACCCGTCAAAACTGTCCCGCCGACTCCAGTTACGAAAGGCTGAGACGCGGGATCGTCTACTCCGACACTGCTGTTGCCACCATGATCGAAGGCGCCGCTGTCTCCAGATGCCGCAAATAGGGTCTGACCCTGAATAGCCATGCGTTGGAATGACTGCGTTTCTGATGCCAAGAGTAGCGAGTTTTGGCTTTGCTCATCGAGTCCCCAAGAAGTGCTGATCACTGACGCGAGGTTATCTGACGCGATGCGGTCATACATTTGGGTGATTCCTTGAAAGCTATTGGCCGCTTCGTAAACGAGAAGCCGCGACAGCCCAGGCGCGAGCGCTATTGCCATTTGAATATCGAGCATGACTTCCACTACGTTACCGGAAGGCGACACGGTATGCACACAGGGGGCACCGCTGCAAAGGTTTGGACTGCCATCGACACTAATGGGAACGACCGTCGGAGCAGACAACCCATATTGTATTTCGTACGCCGTGATATCCGTGGGGTCGTACCCGTCTAGTTCAAATAAAGCAAGCGTTTGGCCAGATCCCGTCAGTGTCGTCGAGTTCAACCCATAAATAGTTTTGATATCGCTGGGTGCCAGGGAACCGGCGGTCACCCCAGAGGTTCCCGTGAGTTGAGGTTGGGCACCCGTACGAGCCGCCGGAAAAGCCAAGTGAGGTTTCAACACATCTTTGTTATCCGAAAGCCCGACAACAGCCCCCAAATGGTCGGCAATCGCCTCGGGAATCGCGGGATCTGAATCGTTTGCCCGGAACATTTTTCCGTCGGCACCGCGGTAGTGATTCATCTGCACGTGAAATGCTCTTTCCACGGCGGCCGCCGTACCCGACACAGCTACGATCATGCTTTCCGGTCGATCGGGCGTGGCGACCACAGCCAAACCCTGAGCGATCGCAAACTCTTTTAAAGCCTGTCGCTTTTCAGTCAGCCCAAAACGCTGGGCGAATTCCATAGAACTCAAAAAATGTTTGCGCGCCGGGGCATGGCGTCCGTACAGGTGTTCGATCTCCTGATCGAGTAATGATTGGTCTACGTGCACCACCAAGCTAATCTGAATGAGTTCGTCCGAAGCCGTACGGCTAAGCATGGACGCCCGCTGGATTTGCGAGGGAACATGATTCTTCAAGCGAACCATCGCTTGAGCGGCCACGGACGGGATAGGTAGTAATAATCCGATCGCCAGAGTGACGGCCGCTCTAGCCAGCGCAGTAAATTTAATGAACCGATTTTTTTTCATCTTCATTTAAGAAATCGAAAATATTGTTGTACTTACTCGGGTCGCTCGACTTTAATTCATCACTGTCGTGATCTATGGACGCTGACTTTTTAAGCCTCGGCTTGTCCGTCCGATTGTTGACGGTGGTTCGAAGCACAAGCGAAAAATAATGTGTTTGCCCCAAATCGCCGACCGGCACCCACGCGTAGGCAAATTCCTGTCCCCAAAAGAAAATCCCGAGGCCCGCGCTCACGCCCGACGCTGTTCCCAATTCCTTGATATGGCTCGTGTTGTATCCACCACGGAATGCAAAAATCTCGCCCAATCGCCATTCCGCACCAAGACTTCCGCTCACAAGACCCGTTTTGCGATAGACCCCTTCCGCGGAAAAATCCCACTGCGGCCGCCAATGGTAGGTGGCGCCCAGTCGGCCGGCCATCGGCAACGAATCCCCTTCAGTCACGAATTTTATCGTCGGACCTAAGTTGACAACCGCCGCACCGAGATTAATTTTCTTGCTCGGTTTATACAGAAGCCCGAAATCGGCCGCATATCCTTTTGCCGAGGCGTTGGAGATTTTTTCCGTTATCAATTTCACGCTCGAACCCAGTGAAAGATGGTCCGTAAAGCGTTGTCCCACAGCCAGGGTATAAGCCGCAAAGGAGCTGGAAAAAGAGCCCGCGGAAACCCCGTTTTCATCCCGCGCATCCAAATTCCCGGTGCCTAAATATTGAATCGATCCTCCCACTCCGGCCGCCGCCAATTCGTTGGCCCCCGGTTTGCCGAGAGGAATTACGAATCCCACATGCTCATAATGAACGGGGCCCAAGTAATTCAAGTGCATGCCGGTGAACTCCGCGCCGTCCAGAAAGCCAAGCCCGGCCGGATTCCAAACGGGCGCATAGACATCGTTGGCCTGCGCGGTGTAAGCCGACCCCAGCGCCGCCGGGGCTCCGCCAACAGGAATATCCAGAAAGCTCGCGCCTTCTGTTCCGGAGGCTGGCCATGCGGCTCGGGCAACACCAAAAATTAAAAAAAGGGAGCAAGCTCCCCTAGTCCAAAACATATCGATCAAATATAGCTGAATTTAAAGATTAAGGAAGGGGAAAGTTGAATTTAGTAACTGGTCGGAGAGGGTAGAGGTACGGCCACTAACTGCTGCGTCTCTTTGGAAGGATGGGACACAGCTTTGACGAGCTCAGCCGAAACGTGGCCGATGAAAATTTCGGAGCGCATGAGCACCGGCATGTGGCGCGCGTCGGCGGTCATCCAGACTTCTAGTTTTTTTCCTTTACTGATGAAAATGCCGCGTTCACGCAGAACGGGTTCAACGCGATAACAGAGGAACTTTCCAGCTTTCACTTTCACGGTTTCAAGGGACTTCACCTTGACTGACAAAGGGAATGTTTTGTCGCCAGAATGGACGTCGACCGTAAACGATTTTCCCACTTCTAAATCCTGGGAGCGGATGTAATAGAGGCTTGAGAGAACGTCGAGAACATTGGCTGGGATTTGGCCGCGCTTTTCTTCTTTCCGGTCATGCTTGTCGTGGCGGACCTCGGTCAAATGAAATTGGCGAGCAGACTGATCGAGTTCGACGACTTCATCGACACTGTATTTTCCTTCGGAAATTTTCTTGGAATAACGCAGCGAGCGCGGCGCGCCGGTATCCATCCAGGCTTCATTGCGATCTCTTACCTTGTAGAAGGCCTCTACCATGCCCGCAGAGCGCGCTTCAGAAAGAATGTGGTAAGCCGACTGGCCGGCAATTTGATCGATAGAAGGAATGCTCAAGGTCGCATAGCCGCCCGTGACCATGCCCCAGCGTACTACGAAGGTCAAATCCTCGCCCTCGCGAATGGCGGATTGTTTGTCGGCCATCGCCAGCGTTGCTCCTAGCGTTATGACCCCCACCCCAAAAAGCATCTTTTTCATAACGCTCCACTGTAAGGGAGGTAGTCAAAAGCCGCAAGTCTTACTTCCCAATTTATTACGGATTAACAATGATAAATATGATTTGTCCGAAATCCTTTATTTCTAGAGGCGTTC
>JAYWEN010000150.1:0-1916 GCA_043779245.1 Elusimicrobiota bacterium
CCAGCCATGGGTCCTACCCAATAGATCCAGTGATTCTCCCAGAACCCAGCCGCAAAACCAGGACCGAACACGCGCGCGGGATTCATCGCCGCCCCTGTGATGGGGCCTCCGACAAGAATATCAACCACTACTGTGAGTCCGATTCCAAACCCGCCGATCTTGGGTGCCATTGCATCCATCGCAGTACCCAGAACAGCCAGCATAAGAAAGAAGGTAAGCGTCGCTTCTAGCATAAGACCGGCGAGAGGCGTTACCCCAACAGCCAGTGCGGGCGTTCCCAAATGAACCGCCTGCCAAGCGGATTCGGGGAAAATTCCTTTCAAGAGCAGGCCGGCCAAAACGCCCCCCATGAGCTGGGCGATGATGTAAGTGATAAGTGTAACGGAATCGATCTTTTTTGCGATGAAAGCCCCGAAGGAAATAGCCGGATTAAGGTGAGCGCCCGAGATGGCGCCGAAAGCAGAGATCATGACGGAAAATATGAGGCCGTTGGCCAAGGCAATTCCGATTAAACCTACCGCGCCGTGTGTATAACTGTCCGTTACGATCGCGCCTGCTCCAATGAAAATGAATACGAAGGTTCCGATAAGCTCGGCCAGTGCCGGGCGAAGTTTGTTCGTCATAATGTTTCCCCTTTAATCGTGTGATGTGACGAAACCAAAAGAGCGGGTGGTGCCGCGGAATCGAGAGGGAGGGGCGTTGTATCACAAGCCGATAGGAGCAAACTCGCGCCCACGCCGATAGCCAATGGAAGCCAAAACTTCATGGGCGGATTATAACTTAGAGATCTTTAAGCGGCTAGGGTATTTGGCTGGATTGTTACTGCAGATGACACGATCGGTAGCGTGAAGGTCATGGTGGTTCCCAGTCCGAGTCCAGGCGACTGCGCGCGGATCGTTCCACGATGGGCTAGAACAATTTCGCGGCATATTGTGAGACCGAGCCCCAGACCTTGGGAACTCACCGAGCCCCCAGGCGAGACTTGAAAAAACTTATCGAACACGCGTTCTTGTGTTTCGCGGGCGAGTCCTACGCCAGTATCTTCGACGACAATTGCCACCTCGTTTGCGCGCTGCTCTGCTCGTACGACGATCCGTCCTTGTTCCGCGGTGAACTTCAAGGCGTTGTGAATGAGATTCCAGACGACTTGCCTGATTCGGCCGTCATCAATTTCGATCAGCGGTGCCCCTTCGGGCATATCAAGAATGAGACTAAGCATCACATGACGTTCCTTGGCTTCCGGCTGAGACTTTTGCACCTCATCCCGAAGCAGGCTCGCGAGGTTCGCGGGCGCGATTTGGATGGAGAGCTGCCCTTTTTCCATGCGCGCAAGATCCAAAAGATCATCCACCATACGTTCCTGAAGATCGACTTGGCGCTCCATTTGGTCAAGCAGTTCCAGCTGGCCAGGCGACAGCGCTCCTAATCCTTCTTGTTTCAGCACTTCACAAAAGCCTCTGATGCCGGTGAGCGGGCCTCTCAGATCATGACTCACGAGCGAAAGAAATTGAGACTTGAGCTTATTGACTTCGTTCAATTCGCTGATATTGGCCCGGTTGCGCTGGTGCAGTTTGGCGTTTTCGATGGCGAGCGCCGCTTGGCGTCCGAAACTAATCAAAAAATGGATCTCTCTCTCGCTAAAAGACCGCGTTTTATCTTTCATCACGGCGTTAATCACCCCGACGGGTTGGTGATCATTCGTGTAGACCGGAACGCACAGAAGCGACCGTATTGCCTGTTCACTCGACAGATAATGCGGATCCCCCATCGCATACTCGGCCCAGTAAGGCTCTCCTGTTTTCAGTGCCCACCCAGCCATCCCTTCGCCCATGCCGAGCCTTAAAGGACTCTGTATTTTGAAATCGCCGCCACGAACCCATTGGGTTTGAAGATGCTGACTTTGAGCGTCCCAGAGC
>JAYWEN010000151.1:0-2654 GCA_043779245.1 Elusimicrobiota bacterium
CAGTTATCTGCAATGCGCACTTCTTTTTCAATATGGATGTGATGGGGATCGCTTAGGCGCCGAGCTGGCGCGCCAGATTAAAAAGCAGCAGGTCGAGAATCCGATCACCGCTGTTGTCACACCGGCGATCGGCGGCATCGTCATGGGTTATGTGATTGCTCGAGCCTTGGGCGCTCGTGCCATTTTTGCGGAGCGTGTGGATGGAAAGTTTGTGTTGCGTCGAGGGTTTGCTCTGGCACCTGGAGAGCAAGTGATTGTGGCCGAAGACGTGATCACAACAGGCGGTTCTGTACGGGAGGTGGCGACTCTCGTAGAAAATTCTGGCGCCCACGTGGCTGGATTTGCGACGCTCGCCGAACGCGGTGAATCGGATGCTCAATTTCCGGCGCCCAAATACGCGCTTTTGAGGCTACCGCTCGTAACCTACCCTCCCGACAATTGTTCGCTTTGCAAGCAAGGTCTCCCTTTGATTAAACCGGGCAGCCGTCCTGAACCGGCAAGGAAATAATGATTACTTACAAAAAAGCGGGAGTCGATGTTGAAGCCGGGGATGATCTCGTCAATCGAATTAAGAAAATGTCTCCGCTCATTGGCGGGTTCGCCGGGCTTTATCCTTTGCCTAAGGGCTACAAAGAGCCACAGCTCGTCGGCTGCACGGATGGAGTGGGCACCAAGCTCAAGATTGCTTTTCTGACGGGGCATCACGACACAGTCGGAATCGACTTGGTGGCTATGAACGTCAACGATCTCATCTGCTGCGGTGCGAAGCCCTTATTCTTCTTAGATTATTTTGCCTGCGGGAAACTGAATGTGGACGTTGCGGAGCAAGTCGTAAAAGGAATCGTAAACGGCTGTGAGCAATCGAGTTGTGTTCTTCTCGGTGGCGAGACGGCTGAGATGCCTGGATTTTATAAACCGGGTGAATATGATTTGGCTGGTTTTGCGACAGGGGTTGTCGATAAATCGAAAGTCATTAATGGAAAGAAAGTCCGACCGGGCGACATTCTGTTAGGTATTCCGTCATCGGGCCTGCATTCCAATGGCTATTCGCTCGTTCGTAAACTCTTTTCCGATACGGAGCTCAAGAACCGATGGAAAGAGTTTCTGGAACCCACAAAGATTTACGTCAAGATGATGCAGCCGTTGATCAATCGCGCAAAGCCCGTCTTGAAAGCGGTCTCTCACATTACGGGCGAGGGATTTATTGGAAATATTCCTCGAGTGCTTCCCCGAGGCGTTCAGGCTCGAATCACCAGGAACAGCTGGCCGGTGCCGGAGCTATTCAAAGAAATTCAGCAGCGCGCCGGGCTGCCCGACGACGAGATGTTTAATACTCTCAACATGGGAATCGGACTTGTCCTCGTGGTCTCGCCTAAAGACGTGTCGGTCATCGAGAATCAACTCGAAACAGTGTATCGGATCGGGGTGATTGAGTCAGGATCCAAAGGGATCAGATTTGCCTAAGGCGATCCGGGTCGCCTTGCTCGTCTCAGGCAGCGGAAGTAATCTAGGCGCGATTTTAGCGGCACAAAAGTCAGGAGCGCTGCCGGGTGTTGAGATCGTTCTTGTGCTTTCAAGCAAGGCGAGCGCCTACGCACTCACGCGAGCCAGCGAAAATAAGATTAAGACAGCGGTCGTTGAGCGAAAGAGCTATCCTGGGAATGAAGCGTTTCAAGCTGCCGTGCTTAAAGAGCTCGAGTCGGCGCGACCCGATGTCGTGTGCTTAGCCGGGTATTTGAAAAAGCTAAGCCCTGAAATCGTTCAGCGACACCGAGGAAATATTCTGAATATTCATCCGGCGCTACTTCCGAAGTATGGCGGGCCCGGCATGTATGGTCACTTTGTCCACGAAGCCGTCCTTGCGGCGGGGGAAAAAGAGTCGGGATGTTCGGTTCATCTTGTAGACGAAGAATTTGACCACGGGATGGTGCTGGCCCAATCCAAAGTCCCGGTTTTGGCGGGCGATACCCCAGAGACTCTCGCGGCGCGAATTCTTGAGCAGGAGCATCTGTTGTATCCGAAAACATTAAGAGAGTTTTGTGAAAGGCTACCATGATTGAACGTTATTCAAGACCCGAGATGGTCAATATCTGGACCGACGAACATCGGTTCGAAAAAATGCTGCAGGTCGAGCTTTTAGCGACGGAAGCCTTGGTCCGTAAGGGAAAAGTGCCCGCCAAGGCCTACGCGACCATTCGCCGCAAAGCCAAGATCAACGTGGCCCGTATCCGCGCCATCGAAGCGATCGTCAAGCATGATGTGATCGCATTTGTGACTCAAGTCGGCGAAGGCATAGGCCCGGAGGCTCGTTTTCTGCACTTGGGCCTGACATCATCGGACGTTCTCGACACAGCGCTAGCCGTCCAGCTCGTCGAGGCGACCACTATTCTTTTGAAGGATGTCGAGATGCTCCGTCAAACATTAAGGCCGCTCGCCAAGCGTCATGCCAAGACGCTCATGATGGGTCGCTCACACGGAATTCACGGCGAACCCATTACGTTTGGAATTAAAGTAGCGGGTTGGTACACCGAGATGGGGCGGGCTGTAGTCCGTCTCAAACAAGCTCGCGATATTGTCTCCGTGGGGAAACTTTCCGGGGCGATGGGGACGTTTGCTCATCTCGGTCCTTCGGTCGAAACCTACGTGTGCAAAAA
>JAYWEN010000152.1:0-2530 GCA_043779245.1 Elusimicrobiota bacterium
GCTTCATCTAGCGATTGAATGGTCTGAGCTTGGCGATCGTTGAGGTGATACTGTTTGTTTTTACCTAAAGTAATTGTCTTGAAGTCTTTTGAGAACACCGTAAACGAACGTGTGGTCTTATGGGGGTGGATAGCTGTTGCAGTTCTTGCCGAGGGAATCACTTCAGTCTTCATTCTGAACGGAGGTTTTATGTGTTTTTCTTTTGACTCTAAGCCGATATCCCCATTAACTTCAATGACGACTAATTGCAAAAGGCGCTCAAGACGCGAATGATGTTTTGCCAGGAACGACTGAGTGAATGCTTGATATGGTTGTATGTGGTCTTCTGAGGCGGCGATTTTTCGCAATTGGGGATTATCGTTAACCATTGGCCCGTAGGAATTTTCAATTCTTCTTCTCACAGACCAATAAGACCGCTTATTTGTGGTGGCAATATGTTTGGTGTGTTCATCAATCTTTTTAAGAATATATTCTGGTAGCTCAACTTCCGTAATAGTATTCATCTCAATCTCCAATCCGTCCCATTGCAAAAACCACCTCCGGCCTCTAAAACGGGTTAAATTTGTTCAGGCGCTAGGCGACGCCCAGCGAAGTTCCAGTTAAGAAAAGAAACGTTTAACTCCCACCGCCAGCCATGCAAACGCCACGGGAATACCAATCAACAATGCAATCAAGTACAGCGTGTCATGATCGCTGATTAAAGCTGCGATAGGGACGGCAACGATGATCATGGCTACGACGCACCAGGTAAACCACCAAACGAATGTATTTTTCATGCGCCCTCTATTTTACACCGCTCCGACTGTCTAAAATGGAATGATCTTAGACAGCTATGCCAGCGGCCAAACGCTCGACGGTGGCCCCGGTCGAAATTGCAGGGGGATTTCCGACACCCGCTCCTGCTCCATTCAAGAGCGCTCTAACCGTATCCTTCGAGACTCCGAAGGATCTCGCCATAGAACGCAAGCTAAGACCCTCGGCAGCGGCTTGGCGCAGCCCTTCCATATCTACAGCGTTGCGCCTCGGTCCCGGCACTCGGCCCTTTGCCTTGGCCTTCTGGAGCCCCAGCATCACCCTTTCTCGGATCAGCTCCCGTTCAAATTCCGCAAGGCTGGCGAAAATCCCGAAGACCAATCGACCATTGGCGGTGCTAGTGTCGATCCCCTCCCGGATGGAGATAAAGGACACGCCCCAAGCCCGGAAGAGGTCCATTGCCTCGACAAGCTGGCGCATGGATCGGGCGAAGCGTGAGAAGTCCCACACTATCACGGCGTCTAATTGCTGCTTACGGGCGGCGTCCATGAGAGCCTTGAGCGCCGGACGCTTATCCTCGTTCAGGGCTCCGCTAAAACCGTTATCTATGAATTCGACCGCTTTCCATCCTCTTGCCTCGACGTAGCGCCGAAGCTCGATTAATTGATTTTGAGTGTCCTGTTGGAGGGTGCTAACGCGGGCATATAAAGCGACTTTCTTCATTTCCATATTCATCCTCCACATCCATCGTGTACGCAACTAACTACTAGCAGTGTAGCATATTCTGCTAGTAGTGTGGTAAGATTCGGCTATGGCAAAGAAAGCTCGAAGGAAGCGACCCGCTGGGTTTGGATTCTACAGGGATTCAGGCTTTGAAAAGGCTCTCCTGATTCACATCTCCGCAATGACTCACGCTGGCCTTATGCGTCTGGCAGACAAGACCGGCGAATCCCTACAGGCCACCGTTAGAAAGATTCTCGAAAAACAAGTCAAAGGCGGGAAATAGACCCGGCGGAGGTGGGGGGAGCCCCCCTGCCCCAAATAGTAGGAGTAACCTCCCCTGGCTCCGTTGTGTCGAGCAAAACAAAAAGAGCAATATCAGGATTTGCTAGAAAAGCTCCGGTTTTGCGCCGCACAAAGTAGCTGCACGTTGTAGCGCTTTCACGGTGCGTAAACACAGGTCCTTATCATCTTCATCAAATTGAATCTGTATTTCCTTTTCAGCGAGTGATTCTCGTTTGCCCTCCAAGGCATCGTCATACCCAGTAAACCTATCGTCGGAACGCGCTGGAATATGGAGAAAGTATAACTGCCTGTTATTTATGAGTAAACGAGGCTCGCACTTCAAAGAACGGAAGGCAATTTTTGATAAATCTAATTCAAGATGCGGTTTATGCGTAATTGCCCCATCTCCATCGTCTTTGGAAACGATCTGAGTAGAGGAATAATGCAAATCGCATCTGTTATCAGACGGTGAAAATGAATAGTCAAGCTTAAAGAAAGTTTGCGCTTGCTCTACTCGATAGAAGATATGTCTTCCGTTTAATGCATCAATGAGCCAGTCGCTTGTTTCTTTTAGCGACGGCTCGGTGTTGTTCTTAGCTGTTGGCTGTGCGGCTTGCACGGCATCCTCCCAAGGTTGCAATGACCAAGCGCAATTTGCGAAGCAAAGCAAATTGAGAACGCATAACAATCGGAGAGTTATTTTGAAATTGTTTTGCCGACTCATTTAGATTTCTCCTGGATTCTAAGCTGTATTTGGCGCCTAGTCCCCATA
>JAYWEN010000153.1:0-1523 GCA_043779245.1 Elusimicrobiota bacterium
CGTGCTTGGGGGCTGTCAAACAACTCAAGACGTATGCGCCGCGCCTGCTCATCTTTCTTTATTATGCACTCGATAATCGTCCGATCTATTTTCGGATTCTCTTGGCGGGCGTTACGGCCCTACGAAAAGTGCTGGCACAAGTTCGATCGCCCCTTTTTCGAAGAACGTTTTCTTTTTTCGGTGCGATCTTTATTTATTTGCCCCTCGTGGGTCTGGGATGTCTCGTCTCGCCCTTTGGCTTAAGCCGATACATACCGCTTTACGAGTTCTATCGCCATAAAAGTATTAAACGTCTCACACAGGATGTCTACGATCGCTTTTTTACGCGGATCGAGCAGCGCGTATCGCGTCAAGAGATCTATGAATTGAAAAAGGATTTCTCAAGCGTCATTATTTCCGAAAAAATACCCTATTGGCACTTCTTGCTAACAAAGTAGCTTAGTCTTTTGGTTTGAAGCGGTAATTGACGCTCACGTGATGGGTGATCCCCAAATCACCCAAAGGGATGAAGGCGTAATCAAAAGAGAAAAGTTTAAAGCGTAGGCCGAGTCCGGCGCTGAAATCCGAGAGTCCCCCTAAGTCTGGCCGTGTTTGTTGATATCGGTATCCAAGCCTGAGCGAAAAAAAGCGGCGAGGGGTAACCTCGGCGCCCACATCAAATTCTCCCTGAGTATCAACGCGCTTCACGTAATCTGTCGATAGAAGCCATTGGGCAAAGGGTTGACCAGAGATTCCTGTGCGGAAGGTGGTCGGAAGTTTGACAGCCGCGTCAGCAAATTTTTTGGCAAAGCCGACATTGGAAATCGAGGCGCCCAAATTCCAAGAATGCTCGTCGTTGATCCGGTAAACAAAGCCTCCATCAACTGCGCCGGCACTCGACGACGCATCCGCTAAGGATTCGTGGATCAACTTCACGCTGGCACCCACTTTGAGATCTTCGGTAACCGGTGCCGCGCCGGTGAGCCCTAGCGCCATGTCGTAGGTTGAAAATGTTCCTACTTCCGTAAATCCGTCGCCTGAGCCGGAAAGATCGGCCACGGTGCGCGTGATATTTCCAACGCGCAAATAGTTGCTTGAAATTCCCCAGCTGAGGCCTTCAAGGCGACCGGCATGTCCGAAAGCAATCGACTCTTGGGTCACGTCGGAAACGTAATTGAGGTGCTGAAAGGACAGTTGAGAGGCGGCCATCGTGGCTAAGCTGGCCGGGTTGTAGGCGATTCCTTGAACATCATTGGGGACCGACGCAAAGGCTTGCCCCATGGCGGTGGCGCGAGCCCCTACTGGCAAGTTTAAAAACGAAAAACCCGTTGTTCCGCTTGAACTGGAGGCCTGAAGAAGAGAGCCGTTTAAAACCAGAAAAATGGCCATGTAACAAAAGCCGATTACGCTTGATTTCTTCAATGGAAACTCTTCATATTCGGCTTATGTATACCAGGCTGCCTGGGCCCGGTCAATGACAAAGTTGAGCCATAAACAACCCCAAGGCGCATCCTTTCGGACAAGCGTCCTGATGAGTTATGGCG
>JAYWEN010000154.1:0-8440 GCA_043779245.1 Elusimicrobiota bacterium
CGATTTCTCACGATGTGGCTTCCGGTTCTTGTGTGGGCCGCGTTGATCTTTTACCTCTCCAGCGTCCCTGATTTGCGTTTCATGGAAGATTCGTTATGGGATCTGATTGTTCGCAAACTCGGCCATATGGGCGTGTTCGCGATTCTCGCGCGACTGGTGGCTCGCGCTCTTACCGGAAGCACCTTATGGTCGTGGAAGAAGATTTTTGCCGCATCGCTCATCCTTACTTTTCTTTACGCCTGCAGCGATGAATACCACCAACGCTTCGTTCAGGGTCGGCATGCCTCGATGGTCGACGTGATGATCGACACGACAGGCGCCTGGGCTGGACTCGGAATTATCCTGTGACCCCAAGCGTCACGAGACGCGCTGCCCTACTTTTTCTCATTCTTCTCATTCATGGTCTACTGATGCTCAACGCCGCGCGTCGGCTTTCTCCCACGTGGGATGAAATTACTTATCCTGCCGCGGGCCTTGTTCAATGGCAAACCGGCGCCATTACTCTCAATACAGAGCATGGATTTCTCTCTAAATTAATTTGTGCTCTCCCGCTTCTCGCCTTGCATCCCAGCGTTCCATTTGACGACCGATCGTGGAATGCCAAAGAAGAATATCGCTTTGGTTATCAATTCACCTTTCACAATAAAATCCCTTCGCTTCATCTCATCCTGCTCAGTCGGATCCCCGCTATTATCTTTTCTATCTTGACGGGACTGCTTCTGTTTCTCTGGATTGAATCCATTTGGGGAACTTCAGGTGGCGTGATTACCCTCTTGTGCTACACGGCCACGCCCATTTTTCTTTCCCGTGCGAGCCTGGCCTTGCTCGATATGCCGATGTATTTCTTTATTGTGGTCGCCCTCTGGACACACTCGCGCTGGATGGAAACAGGGCGCCTACCTCTGGCCGCTTACTCTGGCATTGCCACTGGCTTGGGGCTTCTATGCAAATTGATTGCTCTGCCACTTCTGCCCGCGTTTTTGTTTCTCGCCCTGTATAGCCGAGGGAGTACGCTCCCATGGAAGAAGCGACTCGTCGGCTTTGGTGTTGTCGTGACCGTCACGGCGGGGACGATCGCCTTACTCTACCTACCTTGGAAAGGCGCTTGGCCGGCCGCCAAACATGTCGTCTCGAATCTCTTCTTTTTTGACCATGCTCTTCCCTATTACTGGCACGGCCGGACGATTGTATCGGCTCCGAGTCTTCTGTCGTGGTTTGCGGTAGCTGTAAAATCGCCTTTGTGCCTAGTGTTGTTAGGGTGTTTGGGTTATCGGATTTGGGCGACGTCTCGAAAGGCTCCTGTGACGTTGTCTCATTTAGGAATATTCGGCCTGGCCTGCTTACTCGCTGTTTTATTTTTTCACCACGCCGTGGCCACTGCACAATTTGCACCTATGTATCTTGCCGTCGCAGGTCTCGCTGGAAGTCTCGGTTCTCTCTGGACAAAGGGATCTTCCAAATCGAAAGCGCTTATTGTTTTGTTGCTCGGCCTAGGCTGGGCAGATGCCTTAGCTTCTCATCCCAACTATCTCGCCTATTTCAATCCAGCAGCCGGAGGCTCCAAAGCAGGGTATCAATGGCTGGCGGATTCCGATCAAGAGTGGGGACAAGCGCTACCGGAACTCAAAAGCTATTTAGAGCAGCAAGGGAATGCAACGCTGCTACTCGCCTACTCGGGCGCCGCCGACCCTCGCGCCTACGGACTCGATTACACGGATGTCTTTTGCCCCGCACTCGTTCAGAGAGAATACGCTGGGAAAATGTTGGACGTCGGAGACGCACCGGTGTATCTGGCGATTGGGACAAAAATTCTGCAAACCGAGGCCTCTTCGTTTGCCTGGACCCAACAGAATCTAAAACCAAAAGCGCTGATCAGCTCTTGTTTCTTCGTCTACGACATCACGAAGAATCCTGAAGCCTTCCGATGGTTAGGATATCTTTACCTCGCCACACATCGTGCCGCTCATGCTCAAGCCGCTTTTAAACGAGCGCAGATCCTCGATCCAGGGAATGCGGCAGACCATGAAGCCTTGTCCCTTCTAAAGGGTGTAAAATAACCCTATGTCTTCAACCGTACTCATCGTGATGGGCATTGTCGTCGTGGTGCTCTTGGGCGTGATCGTCTGGCTGATCGCCCGACAGCCAAACTCTGCGGCACCAGAACCCATCAGCATGCTTCAACAGCAAGTGGAATCTCTTCGCCAGCAAGTGGCCTTAAGCCTTCAGCAAAACGGGTCGCTTCTTCAAACCCAGCTCGACAGCGTGTCGCGAAATTTCAGCAGCTCCTCTGGCGAGATCAACCAACGCTTAGACAACGCCGCACGTCTCTATGGCGAACTACGCGATCAGCTAGGCCAACTCTCCACCGCCAATGCTCAAATCCAAGTCATGGTGAAGGATGTGTCCTCACTCCAAGATATTTTGCGACCACCCAAGCTACGCGGCGGTATGGGAGAAGTTCTTCTAGAAAATTTACTACGCGAGATTCTTCCAACCGAGCATTACGCCCTTCAGCATCGGTTTAAGACCGGCAATATCGTCGATGCCGTCATTCGACTCAAGGAAGGCATGGTGCCTGTGGATGCCAAGTTTCCGCTTGAGAACTTCCGCCGCATGCTTGAAGCGGCCAACGATGACGACCGAAAAGCCGCGCGCAAAGAATTTGCCCGCAACGTGAAAAAACACATCGATGATATTCATGACAAATACATTCTGACTGAGGAAGGCACGTTCCCCTTTGCCATGATGTACATCCCCGCTGAGAATGTCTATTACGAAACTATTATCAAAGCCGATGAAGAAGATCACGAGAAAGCGCTCTACGCCTACGCGACCTCAAAGCAGGTCATGCCCGTCTCACCCAATTCGTTTTACGCTTATTTGCTCACGCTCGCTCAAGGCTTTCGCGGCTTAAAGATCGAGGAGCGCGCGCTCGAGATCATCAATCATTTGAACCGCCTCAGGCAGGAACTGGATCGCTTTACCGATGACTTTCGGAAGGTGGGCCAGCACATCTCCAACGCCGGAGCCCGCTTCGGCGAAGCCGAAAAACGCCTGACCCGCTTCGAAGAAAAACTCCTAAACGCCGCCGGCGCTCCGGCCCAGCAAGACCTCCCCAAAATCGAAGCCAGCCTTCCTCTTCCGCCCCAACCGTAAGTTCGACATATCGTCAACATGTTAAAATAAGCCGAACAAAATGCCAATTATTTCAATGTTTTACGGAATTGTTATCAGGATGTTCCATTTTGATAACGATAAGCATAAAGCTCCCCATATCCACGTCCAATATGGTGATCAGAGTGCAGTGATTCGACTTCCAGATGGGCTGATGTTGAGTGGAAAACTGAGAGCCAACAAATTGAAATTAGTCCATGCCTGGATAGAAATCCACCGAGATGACCTGATGGCGGATTGGGAGTTGGCTGTTGAAGGACAACGAGTTTTCAGGATACAACCTTTGAGGTAAATGAAATGTCTCTAACAATTTCCCATGTCAAACCCACGGACGATTACAAGATTCTTGTGACGTTTCGTAAATATGGGGCTAAGCTGTTCGACGCTCGCCCCTACCTCAGCAAGGGCATTTTTAAGGAACTACGTAACCTTCGGTACTTTAAAAAGGTCAGGGTCGTCCGGGGAGGCATCGAGTGGCCGAATGAACAGGATTTAAGTGCCGAAACTTTGTACTACCGTGGAGTTCCTGCAAAGTAATCTAATTTACCCGTGTTTTGCTCGAAATGACGCCCCTTCCACCTCGAAGTTGTGAGAAACATTTCATTAGCCAGAAAAATCGCGATCTCTGCCTTGAGAGAGACGCTGTAAAGCCGCCCAAAAAACGAAAGAAATGGCTTTTCCGACTGAAATACGTTCCGAACTGGAATTGACCTTTTGTCCATCTTTGCCGATTTTAGCCCATATTCCCGCGCCTCACACTACATTTGCACTACACTCATCCGACTATGATGAACCGTCCGGAAATGGTTCAATCATTCAAGGTTAACAATGAACGAATCTGAAAGTCAGACCTGGATTCCACGAGCCAGAATGAGGAAGCTACGCGCAGTCGCTCTGTTATTAGGCTGTTTTTTCCTTGCCGCGAACGGGTTTGCTGCTCATCCCTTCACGATTAAGAAAGAGTGGACCCAGTGCAAATCAGACAATGACTGCGTAGCAGTGCCTTACTTATGGACCTGCTCTTGGCAGTGCATTAACCATGCGTTCCGGAAGGAAGCCGACGAATATCAAAGCCAAAGTTATTCCGCGTCTACCTATATCTGTAAAGAACCAGAACATTGGACTCAGCCGTCGGGAATCTGTCGAGACAATCAGTGTTCTTGCGAGAGCGTCATCCCATTGGAAAAGCGTTCCCAGCCCAACCTTGTTACACCATCAAGTGCCATCTCTAAGTCGGCGGTCGTCTCTCAACAACACACGAACTTTAAACCTTTTGGGGCACAGGAGATACAAACAGACCAACCTAAGCAAACAGTGGTAACAACATATACATTGCCTCTTAATCTTGATTTTAAGGAACGGCAGAAACGTGAGGCGGGAATTCGAGAGTTCTTATGGACGCATTGGTTTCGACAGAAGCCGGGAGAACTGAAACAGATCGCTTTCAGCAAGGAAGGAGATCGAAGCATCACGTGGTACCAGGTAAAGGCAGACGAGCAGGGCCAATGGCATGTTGCTGCAACGATACACCGAACGTTGGGTGATCGAAAAAATCATAAAGGCACAGTTAGGGAGCAGAATCGATTTGTGGCGTACAGACTTCAACGAATTGTGGCGGATAAGGACAGGGCCGGCCCCGGACACCTGCTACAAGACGACGAAAACGCTCCATCCGACTCGTATCGATTACGATTGGAAGACAAGAACGGAACTGTTTTGACCAACCGATAGATTGTTCGGCGACGCGGGGGAGGAACGTATTAAGATGAAACAAATCCGATATATTGCGGGAATGGTCACTTTTATAACGGCATTTATTCATTTTATTTCAATGATATTGTTGGCCTTTTTTGTCGAGCATTTTGGTGGAGCAGCGAATCCTGAAAAAATTGAAGTTGGCAAGTATTTTCTAAACACGAAGGGTGGTTTTGTAGAAGTCACAAAGAATGTGTATTTTTTCAGCCGCTGGCACATGAATATCCTTCTTGTGAATTTCTTTGTCTTGTGTATTGTCGGGATTTTCTATTGGGGGATGGGAGGCTTTCGTGACAAGCCCAAGATTCCGTCATGATGGGATAAGCGATGCGGACGAAAAATCTTACTGTAGGAGGAGAAAATGGCTGACGATTTATGTTTAAGGTTATTGGAAAACCCTAACAAAAAAGAAGTCTTATCCTGGTTAAGGGCTGGACGGATGCAGGGTTGTACGCTTGGGGAACTGGCGACGACCGATGCTTCGATTAAATTAGCGGAAGAAATATACAAGGCTGGTGCCATCGAAGTAACAGCTGTGGAAATTGATGGTGAAGCTGGACAATTTCAAAACACAGGCAAGTTGGTTATTAAGCTTTCTGATGATAAACAGGCCCGTGAGCGGATCTTTTCCTGGAACGCGAAGAACGCCGAATCCCTCGGCTTTGACGCAGACAAGGATTCTGGACAGAAATATCTATACGTCTCATTGGATTAACCGCTGGGTTGACATGGTTGATAAGTGTCACGTTTGAACCAAAACAGGCCATTCCACTTGCTCTCATGAAGGGTAATTACCATTTCAAGTGGACTCACATTAGCTTTTCCCAACGCCCCCCACTTCTAGCCTCTCAAACCGGACATTAAAGCGGACATTTTATAGGACATAAATTAATTGCAATTCATATATTGAGAAAATGGCTCTGAGACAAAGAAAGAATATAAGCAGCTTGCAGTAACAGAGTGAATATTTTTGGCCGAATCCCCTCTAAGTAGTAAATGCCTCAAGCGCCTCGCATAAATATTCCCGGACTGGTCTATCACGTCATTAATCGTGGGGTTAAGCAATTAGCCATTTTTCACGACGATGAGGACCGTCTAGAGTTTCTTGATTGGCTCAAAGAAACGGGGCGTAAATACCCTTTAGAAATCCATCACTACTCGCTGATGACCAATCATTACCATCTCCTTGTGCGACCCTTGGAAAGCCTTTCCCGGATGATGCAATTCTTTTCGAGTCGATTTGCCGTCTGGATCAATAAGAAATATCGGCACCGCAGACATCTTTTTCAGTCGCGGTTCCATAGTATTCCGGTGGAGGAAGATAATTACTATAAAATCGTCAGCGCCTACATCCACCTGAATGCGCCGCGCGCAGGACTTGTGACAAGGCCGGAAGATTATCGGTGGAGTAATTATCGCCATGTGATTGAAGGGACCGAAGACTCGGTTGCCACTGGCGGCTTAATCTTGGACTATTTCGGCTTTGATCCTATTGCGCAGCGTCTCCGCTACCAAAAGTTCGTGGAAGAAAGAATTCTCAGGCCTGAACCCATCACTCATGAAATTCTTTTATGAATGCGAAGTTGGGGCAGAATTATCATCCCCTCAACAACAATCCCCCGAACATAGGCCATTGGGTGAAAGTCCGTGTTACCTTTGACCCACTAGTTTCTCGAAACGTCTCAGAGCCCTTTTCACTCGGCGGACATTCCTTAGGACATACAATCAGCTCGTCGTAGTCACAAAAATATGTGAATATTTTGGCGATTTGTCCCTCTAATACTTGAAGAAGGGGGACGGCCATGAAGAACGGAAAAACGATCTTGTTAGTGGACCACCGCATATTTTTACTTCGAGGGATTAGGGTTATGCTTGATCTGGATCTTGCGGATCTTTACGGAGTAACAACGAAACGCTTGAACGAACAAGTTAAACGTAATCGAGACCGTTTTCCTTCAGACTTTATGTTTCAACTGAACGACAAAGAAACGTCCGAACTGGTCGCAAATTGCGACCGGTTCAATCGACTAAAGCATTCCTCGTCGAATCCTCACGCCTTTAGCGAATACGGCGCCATCATGTTGGCGAACATCCTTAAAAGTCCAACAGCTATTCAGGCAAGCATCCAAGTGGTCCGAGCTTTTGCGCGTTTGCGAGATCTTTTGAATTCTCACAAAGACCTCGCGCAAAAGCTTGCAAGCTTGGAGAGGAAATATGATTCTCAATTCAAAATGGTGTTTGATGCGATACGAGAGTTGATGCAACCGATAAAGCCGAACGCAATCACCAAAGTGACCGGATTCGTCAGTGGGAAATAAACAACTCAGAGAAATTATAGATCTCTGAGTTCCGAATTCTGAGTTGAAGAAATCCACCCCCAACGAGAATCGCCCGCCTCACTTCAGGCAGGCGAGCGCCGGCCGTGTGGCGCTCGAACTCGTATTTATACCTGTAGAGGGCAACAGCTAAACCGCCCAAAAACGAAACAACTGGCTTTTCCGACTAAAATACCTCCCGAACTGGAATTGACCCTGCCGGCAGGCAGGCTTTTGTCCATGTTTGCCGATTCTTGTCCACTTTTCCAGCCCCCGCACTACATTTACACTACAGCAATGCGGCTTTGATGAACCGTCTGGAAATGGTTCAATCATGCAAACACAATGATCGGTAAGACGTTCAAAAGCAAGAAGACTCGGCTAACTTCTGTGAACCCTGTGTTATCCCTCAAAGAAACAGGGTTAACGCACCGGTACCTCACTGTGGCCGGACAGCATATCTTGAACATGACTGGGCCATGCGATACTTGCCGTCTCCTCTTCTCTTACATCCCCGATGTGAAGCCACAAATACCATTGCCGGACCTATCGACCGCTTTGGAAAACGGTCTAAAAGAAATTGATGAAAAAATCGTGCGAACGTTAGAGCCGCTATTGCCGAGCGGAGATTATTTACTTTCTCTCAGAGACGTATCGCCCCAGGAAGCATCGGCCCAATCGCCAGACGAATATGTGGACTCTATTCCGAAAAACTCCGTGTCCGAGATAGGTCGTCCATTCTTCTCATGCGGTACTGGAACAACCAAGGATCAAGTCCAAGTTTTTGAACTCATTTTGCCACTTTGGGATATCTCGGAGCTGGTGCCGGAAGTAATCGACCAATACGTCACCAAGCTAAAGGAAGGCGGTACATCGACTGCCGTGGCCTTCTCTTATGTACACATCACCCGCAATGGTCATGGGGGGTCCCCGCTGACTGCTTATGTGGTGCACTGCCTCATTGATGGGCATCACAAGGTTGCAGCGGCCGCGAAGACAAATTCTGCTATTCGTATTCTTTCTTTTTTACCAGTGACCTCCGCCGCTACGGATTTTGCAGAGATTGAGTCGCGTCTCTAGGATCTGCTTTTACGCGGATTTTAGCCATTAATACCTGCTCTCAATAAGGGGCCATTACCATTCCAACTGGACCCACATCAGCTTTTCCCACGTCCCCGACTTCTAGCCTCTAAAAC